>NZ_JBIVGI010000006.1:173662-385974 GCF_044748625.1 Kitasatospora sp. NPDC089913
GTGGCGTAGCTGATTCCGGTGGTGCTGGCGATGCTGTAGGCGTAGCCGGTGCCCGGGCAGTTGCTGGTGCTGTACGAGCTGGTGACGACCCAGCCGGTGGGAATGCGGGAGAAGGAGCAGACGGTGGCGTAGCTGATTCCGGTGGTGCTGGCGATGCTGTAGGCGTAGCCGGTGCCCGGGCAGTTGCTGGTGCTGTACGAGCTGGTGACGACCCAGCCGGCGGGGATCGGGGAGAACGAGCACACCGTGGCGTAGCTGATTCCGGTGGTGCTGGCGATGCTGTAGGCGTAGCCGGTGCCCGGGCAGTTGCTGGTGCTGTACGAGCTGGTCACGACCCAGCCGGTGGGAATGGGCGAGAACGAGCACACCGTGGCGTAGCTGATCCCGGTCGTATCGGTGATGCTGTAGGCGTAGCCGGTACCCGGGCAGTTGCTGCTGCTGTACGAGCTGGTCACGACCCAGCCGGCCGGGATCGGCGAGTTGGAGCAGATGGTCGCGCTACCGGTGAGCTGCTGCGAAGCGGCCTGTGCCTGGGTGGTTGCGGCGGTCATCAGGCCCAGGAGCAGTAGTACGGCTGTCAGCAGGTGCGGGATGCGACTCCGTAAGGTCTTGATGGTCATTCTGGGATCCCCTCGGTGCTCTGTGACCACATTGATGTAGTCGCAGTGAACGATTCGCGCACTTTCTGTGCGCGGTGGTTGTGATGCTCTCAGGGCTGTTGCGGGTGCACCAGGGTGCCTGAGGGGTACGGATGCCGGGCCCGATCGGCGTGGTTGTGCCCCCGCGCTCGGGTCGAGCGCGGGGGCACGCGGGGAGAGGGGTGTCAGGCCCTGCGGATGTTGTAGCCGAGGTTGTTGCCCGCGCAGTTGCTGGTGCTGAAGGGGCTGGTGATGACCCAGCCGGCGGGGATGGGGGAGAAGGAGCACACCGTGGTGTAGCTGATGTTGGCGGTGCTGCTGATGTTGTAGATGTAGGTGTTGCCCGCACAGTTGCTGGTGGTGGAGGCGCTGTTGATCACCCAGCCGGTGGGAATGGGGGAGAACGAGCAGGCGGTGGTGTAGCTGATGTTGGCGGTGCTGCTGATGTTGTTGGCGTAGGTGGCGCCGCCGCAGTTGCTGGTGGTGGAGGCGCTGTTGATCACCCAGCCGGCGGGGACGGGGGAGAACGAGCAGACGGTGGTGTAGCTGATGTAGGCGCTGTTGGTGATGTTGTAGCTGTAGGTGGCGCCCGCGCAGTAACTGGTGGTGGAGGCGCTATTGATCACCCAGCCGGTGGGGATGGGGGAGAAGGAGCACACCGTGGTGTAGCTCACGCCGGTGGTGTCGCTGATGTTGTAGACGCGGCCGCTGCCGCAGCTGCTGCTGGTGGAGGCGCTGTTGACGACCCAGCCGGTCGGTATCGGCGAGTTGGAACACACGGTCGTGCTGCCGCCCAGCGGCTGCGGTGCGGCCTGGGCCTGGGTGCTTGCGGCGGTCATCAGCCCCAGGAGCAGAAGTACGGCGGTCAGCAGGTGCGGGATGGGGTTCCGTAAGGTCTTGATTGCCATTGCGGGATCCCCTCGGCGTTCTGCGACCACACTGATGTGGCCACTGTGAACGATTCGCGCACTTTCTGTGCGCGCCGATGGCGATGCTGGCAGGGCCGTCGCGGGGTGCGCCAGCGCGGGGCGACGGCAGCGGAAGGGGAGCGAGCGGTTCAGGCCGCACTGCAAGGTGTCCGGCCCGTAGTTCACATTCCGGCTACGGCGGCGATAAAGGCAGGCCGAAGAGCCTCGAACCGGATGTCGTCGTCGCGCGGGCGATGGAGACGTTCCGGGGCAAGGGCTGCGCCGGCACCTCGCCCACCGATCTTGCCGAGGCGACAGGGGGTGCCAGGGCCGCCTTTACCGCTCCTTTGGCTCCAAGCGTGGGGGTGTTCACCAGGGCGCTGGACCTCTGCGGCCGGTTCGGTTCGGAATTGGCCGAGGAATCCCTCTCGCGGCCGGGCACCGCAAAGGAGTGCATCCGTGCGCACTTGCTGCTGCTCGTGGAACTGGACGGTGGGTGCAGTGCGGATGCTGCTGCCCCTCGCTCGGGTGGGAGCGAGGGGCCGCAGGGGTCAGGCGTGGTGGTCGAGTTCGCCGGACTTGATGGTGCGGAGGAGGGCGGCGAAGGCGAGTGGGGAGGTGTGGATAACGGTCGCGCCCTCGTCAGACTCGCGGAGGTCAATCAGCTGGTCGCTGGTGCGGACTTCAATGCAGTCGTCGTGAGAACCACTGCGGCTGGACTTCTGCCAAGTGTCGTTATTCATGCTTATTCTTCATTTCTTTCCTCAGGGAGCGGATGAACTCTCGCGACTCATCCGCTGGAAGGGCAGCAGAGTCCATCCGGGCGATGATGGCCCGGAACCTTGCCACATGGACGGGCATATCGAGACGCCGGATTCCGAAGCCGGTGTCGCTCTGCACGGTGTCGAGGTCCGGGATCGGCCCATCGGCATAGGTGAAGTTGTCGATCGGGCTTGGTAGGCCGGTGCCATCGAAAGGTAGAACTCTGATGGTGATGCCAGGAACTCCGGCGTCCTCGATGAGGGCATCCAGCTGATCGGCGCGGACCTGCGGGCCGCCGAACTGCATGTGCAACGCAGCCTCGTGGATGAACGCCGTGTACTTTGTTTCGCCGGACCGGACGGTTTGTTGGCGTTGGATCCGGAAAGCGGTTCTGAGCTCGATCTCACGCTGAGGAATGGGTGGATATGCCTGCGAGAAGACCGCAGTCGCGTAACTTTCTGTCTGGAGCAGGCCGGGGACAAGGGTGATGGTGTAGGTCGTAATACCGCGAGCCTGGTCCTCCAGCTCGGCGATCTCTAGGAAGTTCTCGGAGAGCGTGCCTCGATATGACTCCCACCAGCCGACCTTGCCTCGTTCGGTGATGATCTCGGCGAGCGCGGTGATCAGCTCCTCGTTGACGCACATGCAGGCTGCGGCGATGGTGCGGAGGCGTTCGACGCTGATGCCGGTCTTTCCGGCCTCCATCTGCGTGATCTGGGCCGGGTTGACGCCGAGGGCGCGGGCGAGCTGACTGCCTCCGAAGCCGGCTTGCTCCCGCATTCTTCGCAACTCGGCACCCAAACGGCGTTGGCGAAGAGTGGGGTTCGGTCGAAGGGCC
Organism: Kitasatospora sp. NPDC089913; assembly: GCF_044748625.1. NCBI lineage: Bacteria > Bacillati > Actinomycetota > Actinomycetes > Kitasatosporales > Streptomycetaceae > Kitasatospora > Kitasatospora sp. NPDC089913. The sequence goes on from NZ_JBIVGI010000006.1 coordinate 176,809, forward strand.
ATGGCGTCCTCTCTGCGGGCGTGGGGCCAGTCTGCCGCGCTTGAGTCGTGCGCTGCCATCCGGGCCGTGAGCCACGTTAGAGGGAACCTTCCGCAGCTCGCCACAAATTTGTGGCGAGCTGGGCTATGGTCGATCTCACAGCGATCCGACGGATCGTCAGGAACACCTGTTTCCTGCGGCAGTAGGCGCCTGCTGCCCGCTTTCGGCGTACGTTCCTCCCTCCTTCCTGCCCTCCCTCTGGAGGTTCGCCATGCGTGCCTGCAACCCGCCCGACTGCTCAGCCGTCCGGGCCGAACTCCGCTCCCTCCTCCACGCCGCCGGGTGGCCGCCGGACAGCATCGCCGACGCCGAACTCGCCTTCCAGGAACTGTTCGTCAATGCCTGGCAGCACGGAGGCTGCCCCGCCCCGGCCGTCCTGGTCTGCCTCCGGCCGAGCACCCTGCGCGTCGCCGTCTGCGACGACTGCCCCGAGCTGCCCGAACCCCGCATCTCCGCCGACCCCTACGCCGTCTCCGGGCGCGGCCTCCACCTCGTGCGCGCCCTCGCCGACCGGCTGGGCGTCGACCCCACCAAGACCGGCAAGGTCGTCTGGTTCGAGCTGGACTTCGCCGCGTGAACGCCCCGATCGACCCCCACGACCGGATCCTGCGCACCTGCACCGAGCCCGAGGTCACCGCCCTCCTGCGCGAGCTCCACGAACGCGGCAGACCCCTCGGCCTGCGCTGGGGCTCCGCCGCCGTCTCGGAGCGCACGATCGACGGCCGCCTGCTCGTCGACTTTGGCGACGCCCCCGTCTCCACCCTCCTCAACCTCCTCACCCTGCTGCGCGAGGCGGACCGGGAATGAGCGCCTTCCTCGTCGGCGCAGCCTTCGTCGTCCTCCTGGCGCTGGCGATCGCCACGGTCGTCACCGGCGTCGTCACTGCCCTCAGGATCGGCCCGCCCCCGCCGCCCATCACCCGACACGGGCACTGGGAATCCCACACCCACGCCGACGGCACCACCGAACACACCTGGACCCCCTACCAGGCCGACCCCGACAACCCACAGCCCCAGCCCAACTGACCACCTCGAAGCTGCTCCCGGTGGCCCCTTTGCAACCAGCAAAGGGGCCACCGGAAGAGCACAGAAGGCCCATCCCGTCGACGTCCTGCGCCGACCCACGCTCGATTTCGCCCGAGCGGCACCCCAGGCTGCGGTTCTGGCCAGTCGGGCTCGGAGCGGGAAGTCGGCGGTTTCGACTTCCCGCTCCCCCGGGGCCTGGAATTCACCACAGACGGCAGCCGACACCCGGCAGGGCGGTCGGTACTGGATGCCTTGGAACAGGAAGCCGGACCGCCGACTTCCTGTTCCAAGGCGGCAGAGGGCATTGGCAAGCGGTGCGCACGCGGCCCTGCGCGAGCGGCCGGAGCGGTGGTCGGAGGTGGCGTCGGAAGTCGACCCCACCGACCTCCCCCTCGAACCGGCCACTACCACCCCCCTACCGGTGTCCCTTGCGATCAGCAAGGGGCACCGGAAGAAGACCCCACAGGACGTCGACCCGACCGACCTTCCACTCCGAGCCGATCAAAGGGGGCTGCTGCTCGTCCGAGCGAGCAGCAGCCGAAGCGAGAGCCGTCCCGGCCAGCCACCGCCGGAAGCAAGCCCACGACAGGACTCGACCCCATCGGACCGAAGAGCAGCAGAGAACCGAACGGCAACAGAAGAACAGCGGGTTGTCAGTGGCTGCCCCTCGCTCCGGCCGAGCGAGGGGCAGCCCGGAACGAAGGTGGATCGTGGTGTGGGAAGTCGACGGCTCCGACTTCCCACTTCTGGCTTCCCCAGAACGAACGGCGTCGGCAAGCGGTGGCCCCGGACGGGGCGCTGGTACGGACAGCGGTGTTCCCCACGCGGAGGAAGTCAGCCTTGTCGACTTTCCACTCCCGGCTCACCCGGCAGGAACGGCGTCGGCGAGCGGAGGTTCCGGACGGGGGCCGGTACGGACGGCAATGTTCCGGTGGCTCCTTGCCCGGCAAGGAGCCACCGGAGCTTCGGGGCGGCACGATCACGCAGGTACGGGCCGGCCGTGGGCAGGTCGGCCCCGGGGCGTCGTGAGAGGTCGGCCCGGTCGACTTCCCACTCCGCGTCGGGGCTCGGGAGGCCGCGATCGCGGCCTCCCGGTGGCTTTCACGGTGTGCCACGGGAGGTGCGGCGGGTTGTGAGTGGCTGTCACTCGTGCGGGCCGGGTGAGAGGGCAGTCGGCCGAGGTCGGGTGAGGTGGAGCGGCTCGGGTTCGGTGGCTCCCTCGCACACAACAGGGAGTCGCCTGAGAAAACGCCGGGAGTGGGAAGTCGACCGCCTCGACTTCCCACTCCCGGCCGTTGCGCGTCCTCCGCTGCCTCAGCCGGCCTCGCCCGCGACGCCCGCGAGGATGCTGCGGCCGTCGCCGCCCCGCAGGGCGAGCGCCGCCGGGACCACTGCCGCCGCGAGGCCGATGGCCGCACAGACGGCGAGGAGTTCGCCGAGGGTCGCCCACGGGATCACCGCCGGGGTCGGGCCGACCAGCTGGCGCAGGGCCGCCCAGGAGCCGCCGATGCTGATCGCCGAGGCGACCGCGCCCACCAGGGCGCCGGCGCCGACGCACAGCAGGGTCTCCGTCGCGACGGCGCGCAGGACCTGGCCCCGGGTGGCGCCCGCCAGGCGCAGCATCGCCAGTTCGCGGCGGCGGTCGCCCAGTGTCATCACCAGGGTGTTGGCGAGGGCCACCAGGGCGTAGAGCACCGACAGGCCGAGGATCATCAGCATGCCGTTCTTCGAGCTCTCCTGGTTGGCGTCCGTCGCCGCCGCCGACACCTCGTCCGGGGTGCTGATCCGGGCGCCGAGGCCGGCGACGGCGCCGTGCAGGGCACGGTTCGTGGCGTTGCGGTCGGCGCCCGGGGCGAGCTTGACGATGATGCGGGACGGGAGCACGGAGCCGGTGCCCGCGTCGGAGGCGTCCAGGTACGCCTGGGTGCTGTCGGCGCCGGCCTGGAGGACGGCCGCGACCCTGAAGCTCCGGCGCGTCCCGTCGGCGAGCCAGGCGCTGACCTCGTCGCCCGTGTGCGGGTCGCCCGGCCAGACGGAGTTGACGATGATCGAGCCCGGCCGGAGGTCGGCCGCCGAGCCGCTGAGCACGGGGAGTTCGGCGACGGTGGCCAGACCGGCCGCGTCGACCGCCGCCGCCTGGAGGGCGAGGGCGCTCGGCCCCTGCTCCTCCGCGTAGACGGTGGTCGGGGTGGAGACCACGGCGGTGACGCCGGGGACGGCCCGGACCTGGTCGACCAGGGACCGGGTGAGGCCCGGTGTCCCGGCCGGGGAGACCACCCAGTCCGCCCGGGACAGCTGCCGACCGACGGCGCTGACCTGGGCCGCGTTGATCGTCCCGATGCTGCCGAGCAGGCAGCCGGCCAGGCTGACCACGATGACCACCGGGGTGGTGGTCGCGGCGGTGCGGCGGAAGGCGGTGAGGGCGCTCTGACGGGCGGTCGACCAGACGGCGCCGCCCGCGTCCTCCGGCTCGGCGGAGCGGGAGAACCGCGCGGGGAGCCCGGTCACCAGGCGGATCACCGGCCCGGCGAGCACTCCGGCGAGGGTGACGAAGGCGCCGACGATCACCAGGACCAGGGAGGCCGAGGCGGCCGCGTTGGACCCGGCCTCCGGCTGCATGGTCGCGGTGCCGCTGACGGCCACCACGCCCGCCGCCAGCGCCAGCCCGCCGACCACCCAGCGGAAGCGGTTCGCCCCCTTGGGGCTGCGTTCGACGGCGGCCTCGCGCAGGGCCTCGCCGGGGCTGATCAGCCCGGCCCGGACGGAGGAGACGACGACGCCGACGACCGCCGTGACCAGGCCGATCGTGGCCGCCGTGGCGAGCGCCCAGCCGGTGATCGGCACGGTGAAGTCGGAGCTGACGATGCCGCGGTCGACGAGCCAGTTCCGGCACAGCGGGGCGCCGACCAGGCCGAGCCCGCAGCCCGCCGCCGAGGCGAGCACGCCCACCAGCACGGCCTCCGCGTGGATGAGCCGGCGCAGCTGGCGGCGGGTGGAGCCGATCAGCCGGAGCAGGGCGAGCTCCCGGCGCCGCTGGGCGATGGACAGGGCGAAGGTGCCGGCGACCACGAACACCGCGACGAAGCCAGCCACTCCGGCGGCGAGGCCGAGCGGGGTGTCGACGTTGTCCATCTGGCTGAGCAGGAAGGCGTGGTGCGGGTCGGCGGTGGCGCGCTCCTTGCCGGTGAGGACGGCGGCCCGCCCGGGGCCCCGGCCGGCCTCGGTGACGGCCCGGCGGACGGCGTCGGCCGGGCCGTAGGCGGCCAGCGCGTCGACGGCCGGGGAGATCAGGGCGGCCTCGGCGTCGGTGAAGAACACCGCGTGCTCGAACGGCACCGCGTCGGTGACGCCGGTGACGGTGACCTGGCGCGGGCCGTCGGCCGTCAGCAGCGGCAGGGTGCGGCCGACCAGGCCGGCCTCCCCGCCGCCGACCACGACCTGCCCGGTGTCGGCCGGGGCGGTGCCCGAGGCCAGCCGGTAGCCGCCCGCCTCGGCGGCCGACCAGCCGCGGCCGACCTGGTCGGCCGGGCCGCCGGCCAGCTGGGCGTAGAAGGTGTGGTCCTCGACCACCCGGCCGGTGCGGGCGACCGCGGCCACCAGCTCCGGGCCCAGTCCCGGCTGCCGGGCCACCGGGGTGCTCTGGACCTGCCCGTCGCTGTCGGCGAGGTCGATGCCCGCGTCCGGGACGACGACGGCGGGCGCGCCGGACCAGCGCTGCTGCGCGAGGTCGGCGACCCCGGCGGTGGCGCCGATGACCAGCATCGCCGTGGCCATCAGGCCGACGCCGAGGCAGAGCGCGACGAAGGTGCCGACGAAGGACGTCCAGCGGACCCGGAGGGTGGACAGGGCGACGCTCAGCACGCCAGGGCCTCCAGGCTCGTCATCCGGGCGGCGACGCGGTCGGCCGTCGGCTCCTCCAGGGAACCCGCGAGCCGGCCGTCGGTCAGGAAGACCACGCGGTCCGCGTAGGAGGCGGCGACCGGGTCGTGGGTGACCATGACGACGGCGCGCCCGGCGTCGTCGGCCAGGCCGCGGAGCAGGGCCAGCACCTCGCGCCCGCTCTTCGTGTCCAGCGCGCCGGTCGGCTCGTCGGCCAGGACGACGGCGGGCCGGCTGATCAGGGCGCGGGCGATGGCGACCCGCTGCTGCTGGCCGCCGGACAGCTCGCCGGGGCGGTGGCCGGCCCGCTCGGCCAGGCCGACCGAGCCCAGCGCGGCCAGCACCTCGGCCTTGCCCGGGCGGCGGCCGGCCAGCTTGGGCGGCAGCGCGACGTTCTGCGCGGCGGTGAGGGAGGGGAGCAGGTTGAAGGACTGGAAGACGAAGCCGATCCGCTCCCGGCGGAGCAGCGTCAGCTCCTTGTCCTTGAGGCCGCCCAGCTCGGTGCCGTCGACCAGCACCTGGCCGCCGTCGATGCCCTCCAGGCCGGCCGCGGCGCGCAGCAGGGTGGACTTGCCGGAGCCGGACGGGCCCATGACGGCGGTGAAGGTGCCGAACGGGAAGCCGAGGCTCACCTCGTCGAGGCCGACGACGGGCTCGGGGCCGGAGCGGTAGGTCTTGGAAACGGAGCGGAGTTCGACGGCGAATTCCGTGCCGCGGGCTGTGGCGGTCATGGCTGCAAGTACACCTTCCGGCCCAGGGGGCGGGCAATGAAGTGGAGTTCTGTTTCGGGGGTGTAGCGCACTACACCCCGGGACTGCGGCGGACGGCACTCGGAGCCCTCGGACGAGCCCTCGGAGGAGCTGTCGGAAGTGCCTCGGAGGTACCTCGGAGGAACCTCGGAAGAGCCCCCGGAGGGCCCCGACGGAACCCCGTCCGGCCGGTCCCGAGCCTGCCCCGGGGACGTATAGAGCACCTATAGCGGGCGTCCCCAGACTCACTCCGTACGAAGGGCACGTGTGCGGGCCGACCGCCTCGTGCGACACCAGCCTCAAGTGATCGGGGACCCGGCTGTGGCCGAGCTGAACGTTGACACGCAGACCTACCTCGTCGTCCTCAACGACGAGGAGCAGTACTCGATCTGGTGGGCCGACCGGGCGCTCCCGGCGGGCTGGCGCCAGGAGGGCTTCTCCGGCAGCAAGGAGGAGTGCCTGGCCCGGATCGGCGAGGTGTGGACCGACATGCGCCCGCTGAGCCTGCGGCTGCGGATGGCCGAGGCCGCCGCCGGGACCGCCGCCGGGACCGTCGCCGGCTGAGCCCGGCGCAGCAGCTGATCCGCCCCTTAGTGACCGAGCGAGGAGCTCTCGTGGCACGGCAGTCCTTTGTGCATCACCTTTTCGCGAACTCGGTGGAACGGGTTCCCGACTCGGTCGCCGTATTCGACGGCCACCACGAGGTCGGCCGTCGCGAAATCGACGGGCGGGCCGACCGGATCGCCGGATTCCTGGCCGGTGCCGGAATCGGTCCGGAATCGGTGGTCGGAATTCGCCTCACGGCCGGCGCCGACCTGGCCGCGGCCGTGCTCGGCGTGTGGCGGGCCGGTGCCGCAGTGCTGCCGCTGGACGCCGACGGGCGGGACGGCGCGGCCGGCGCTGCCGCCGATCTGGTCCTGACGGACGGCCGCGAGGGCGGCGCGGACGCCGGAAGCACCCTCGCGGACGCACTGCGCGCGGACGCGATCGCCGCCCCGGTGGACGTCGACCCGCAGGCCGCCGCCTGGATCGCCCCCGACGCGGACGGCGGCCCCGCGGCCGTCCTCGACCACGCCACCGTCGTCAACCAGGTCGACTGGCTGGCCGAGGACCACGGCCTCGACGCCACCGACCGGGTCCTCGTCACCGGCCCCGCCGGTGCGGCCACCTGGGCGCTGCTCGCCGCGCTCACCGCCGACGCGACCGCCGTCCTGCCCGCCCCGGCGCCGCGCCCGGCCCGGCTGCTGGACGCCGCGGCCGAGCAGCGGGCCACCGTGCTGGTCGCGCCCGCCGCGGACCTCACCGGGGCGGCCGACGCCGAGGTGCCGACCGCGGACCTGCGGCTGGTGCTCGCCCTCGGCGCCGCCCTGCCGCCGGCCGCCGGCCGCGCGCTGGCCGCCCGGGCCGAGGAGGTGCGCACCCTGCACGTCCTGGCGGACGGCGCGCTGATCGTCACCGCCGACGACGTGGACCCCACCGGGGAGAGCACCGCCCCCGTCCTGGGCCGCCCGGTCGACCAGGTCCGGGTGCTGGTCGTCGACGAGTACGGCGACCCCGTCCCGCCCGGCGTCCCCGGGGAGCTGTACGTGGCCGGCCTCGGTCTGCCGCGCGGCTGGACCGGTGACCCCCGGGCCACCGCCGACCGCCTGCGCCCCGCCTTCTTCGGCGCCCCCGGCAGCCGGATGCACGCCACCGGCACCCCCGTCCGCTGGCGCAACGACGGCACCCTGGAGCAGCTGGACGAGGCCGCCGCCGCGCCCGTGCCCGCCCCGGCCGCCGCCTTCGCCCGCCCCGCGTACACGGCCCCGGCCACCGCCGCCGAGCGCGCCGTCGCGGGGGTCTGGTCGGAGCTGCTGGAGGTCGCGGAGGTCGGCGCCGAGGACAACTTCTTCCAGCTCGGCGGCTACTCGCTGCTGCTCACCGAGCTGGCCCGCCGTCTGCACGCCGCCACCGGCACGACCGTCGTCCTCGCCGACCTGTTCACCGCCGTCACCGTCCGCGAGCAGGCCGCCCTGCTGGCCGTCGAGGAGAGCACGCCGACGGTCGGGGCCACCGACGCGCAGGCCGTCCCCGGCGTGGTCCCGGTGCCCCGCGACCGCCCGCTGCCGCTCTCCTCCGGCCAGCGCCGGATCTGGCTGCTCGACACCGTGGAGCCCGGCCCCGAGTGGGCCGCCCCGTTCTTCCTGCGGGTGCCCGCCGACCTGGACGCCGACACCGTCCGGCTGGTGCTCGACACCCTGGCCGACCGCCACGAGGTCCTGCGCACCCGCTACCGCACCGTCGACGGCGAGCCGGTCCAGGAGGTCGGCGAGACCCTGCCGATCGAGCTGCGCACCGCCGAGGGCAGCCGCGAGCAGATCGTGGAGCTGTTCCGCGAGCAGTTCGAGACCCCGTTCGACCTGGCCGCCGGCCGGATCTGGCGGGCCACCCTGGCCGCCACCCCGGAGACCGGGGACGAGCGGCTGCTGCTGGTGACCGTCCACCACATCGCCTGCGACGGCTGGTCGGTCGCCGTCCTGGAGGACGAGTTCCGCACCCTGTGCGCCGCCTACCGGGCCGGTACCGCGCCCCGGCTGCCCGAGCCGCCGGTCCAGTACGCCGACTACGCGTCCTGGGAGCGGGAGTGGCACAGCAAGGACCGGCTGGCCGGTGAACTCGACCACTGGCGCGGTGTCCTGGACGGCCTGGTCCCACTGGAGCTGCCCACCGACCACCCGCGCCCGGCCCGGCGCGACCCGCGCGGCGGCGTGGTGGGCTTCGGCATCCCGCCGCGGCTCATGGACGCCGTCACCCGGCTGGGGCAGAGCCGCGAGGCCACCCCGTTCATGACCCTGCTCACCGCCTTCGGCACCCTGCTCGCCCGGCACAGCGGCCAGTGGGACGTGGTCGTCGGCACGCCGGTGGCCGGCCGCACCCGGCCCGAGGTCGAGCGGACCGTCGGCTTCTTCCTCAACTCGCTGGTGCTGCGCTGCCGCCTCGACGACGGCCTGCCGTTCACCGAGGCGCTGGACCGGCTGCGGGCCACCTGCCTGGACGCCTTCGCGCACCAGGAGCTGTCGTTCGAGCACATCGTCGACGAGCTGAACCCGGAGCGCGACCTCTCCCGCACCCCGCTCTACCAGGTCGCCTTCAACCTCCACGACGGCCGGCTGATCGGCGGCATGCCCGACAAGGCCGACCTCGACTACCTGTACCCGGCCCGCCGGGTCGCCAAGACCGACCTCACCCTGTACGTCCGCAGCGAGGCCGACGGCACCTGGAGCGGCGCCTTCGAGTACGCCGCCGCGCTGTTCGAGCACGGCACCGTCGAGCGGCTGGCCGAGCAGTTCCTGCGGCTGCTGGAGACCTTCACCGCCGAGCCGGCCACTGCCCTCGGCGCCGCCGAGCTGCTCTCCGCCCCCGAGCGGGCGCTGCTGCTCGGCGAGTGGGGCACCGGCGAGCGGGCCGACTGGCCGGCCGGCACCACCCTCGACCTGATCGAGGCGCAGGCCGCCGCCGTGCCGGACGCCCCGGCCGTGGTCACCGACGGCGCCACCCTGAGCTACCGGGAGCTGGACGAGCGGGCCAACCGCCTCGCCCACCACCTGGCCGCCGCCGGCGCCGGACCGGAGACCGTCGTCGGCGTCTGCCTGGAGCGCGGACCCGATCTGGTGCCCGCCCTGCTCGCGATCTGGAAGGCCGGCGCCGCCTACCTGCCGCTCGACCCGGCGCTGCCCGCCGAACGGCTGCGCCACGTGCTCGCCGACTGCGGGGCCCCGCTGCTGGTCACCGAGACCGCGCTGACCGCCACCACCGGCGGCTTCACCGGCACCCGGATCCTGCTGGACGCCGACCGGGAGGCCGTCGCGGCCCGCCCGGCCACCGCGCCCGCCCGCGTCACCGACCCCGAGCACCCGGCGTACCTGATCTACACCTCGGGCTCCACCGGCCGCCCCAAGGGCGTCACGGTGCACCACCGCGGCCTCGCCAACCACCTGCGTTGGGCGGCCCGCGACCTGGTCCGCGGCCCCGGCGGCGCGCCGCTGTTCTCCTCGCTGGCCTTCGACCTGCCCGCCACCAACCTGTACGCGCCGCTGATCACCGGCCGCCCGGTGCACGTGCTGCCCGCCGACCTCGACCTCGGCCGCCTCGGCGAGACGCTCGCCGCCGGCGCGCCGTACAGCTTCGTCAAGCTCACCCCCGGCCACCTGGAGCTGCTCACCGACCAGCTGACCGGCGAGCGGGCGGTCGCGCTGGCGGACCTCGTGCTGGTGGCCGGCGAGGCGCTGCCCGCGCGGACCGCCAACCACTGGCTGGCGCTGCTCGGCCCCGGCCGGCTGATCAACGAGTACGGGCCCACCGAGGCCTCGATCGGCTCCACGGTCCACCCGGTCGACCGGCCGCAGGAGGGCACCGTCCCGCTCGGCGGTCCGCTGCCCAACACCACGGCGTACGTGCTGGACGGGGCCGGCCGGCCCGCCCCGGTCGGCGTCGCCGGCGAACTGCACGTCGGCGGCGCGGGCCTCGCCCGCGGCTACCACGGCCGCCCGGACCTCACCGCAGAGCGCTTCGTGCCGGACCCGTACGGACCGGCCGGCTCCCGGCTCTACCGCACCGGCGACCTGGCCCGGGTGCTCGACGGCGGCGCGATCGAGTTCCTCGGCCGCATCGACACCCAGGTCAAGCTGCGCGGCTACCGGATCGAGCTCGGCGAGATCGAGGCCGTGCTGACCGCGAACCCGGCCGTGCGCGACGCGGTCGTGCTGGTCCGGGAGAGTGCGACCGGCGAGAAGTCGCTGGCCGCGTACGTGGTCCCGGAGGGCGGGGCGTTCGCCGCCGACGCACTGCGCGCCGACCTCGCGGCGGTGCTGCCCGAGTACATGGTGCCCGCGGCCGTCGCCGCGGTGGACCGGATCCCGCTCACCGCCAACGGCAAGGTCGACCGCCGGGCCCTGCCCGCGATCGAGCAGTCCGCCGGCGACCGGGACGCGCCGGGCACGCCCACCGAGGAGCGGATCGCCGAGGTCTGGGCCGAGCTGCTGGGCCTGCACTCGGTCGGCGTCCACGACAGCTTCTTCGAGCTCGGCGGGCACTCGATCCTCGCGATCCGGATGACCTCCCGGCTCCAGGACGAGTTCGACGTCGACCTCTCCATCGCCACCGTGTTCGGCCACCCGACGGTGAGCCGGCTGGCGGAGGCGGTCGAGGAGCTGGTCCGGGCCGAGATCGAGCAGCTGGACGACGCCGCGCTGGGCGACGCCGCGCTGGGCGACGCCGAGCTGGACGACGCCGAGCTGGGCGACCCCGAACTCGTCTAGCGCCCGGGCCGGGACCCGGCCCCCACCTCGCACCGACAGCGAACGACACGCGGCAAGCGCCGACCGACAAACCGGCAAGTACACGAGGGAGCAGTAGCAATGAGCACCGGCGACAAGCGGTCGACCGAGCAGGACGTGGCACAGCGGCGCGAGGAGCTGCTGCGGCGCCGGCTGGCCGGCAAGCGAGGGGGCCGCCGGTCCGTCATCCCCCGGGCCGACCGTGAGCAGCCGCTGCCGCTGTCCTTCGGCCAGCAGCAGATGTGGTTCCTCAACCGCCTGGAGCCGGACAGCGCCGAGTACCTGGTGCCGCTGGTGCTGCGCCTCACCGGTGCCCTCGACCGCGAGGCGCTCGGCGCCGCCTGGACCGGGATCGTCGCCCGGCACGAGATCCTGCGCACCCGCTACGCGCTGGTGGGCGAGGAGCCGGTCCAGGTGGTCGAGGAGGCCCGCCCGGCGCCGCTGCCGGTCACCGACCTGACCGCCGTCCCGGCCGCCGAGCGCGAGCGTCGCGCCCGCGCGGCGGCCGAGACCGAGATCGCCGTCCCGTTCGACCTGGAGCGGGACCTCTCGGCCCGGGCCCGGCTGATCGCCCTCGCCGAGGACGAGCACCTGCTGGTGGTCACCTTCCACCACATCGCCTGCGACGCCTGGTCGGTCGGCCTGTTCGCCGAGGAACTCGGCAACCGCTACGCCGCGTCCGTGGCCGGGCGGGCCGACCTGCCGGCGCCGCTGCCGGTCCAGTACGCCGACTTCGCCGCCTGGCAGCGCCGCGAGCTCACCGGCGAGGCCCTGGAACGCCAGCTCGGCCACTGGCGCGAGCGGCTCGCCGGCGTGCCCGTGCTCGACCTGCCCACCGACCGGCCGCGCCCGGCCCGCCGCGACCCGGCCGGCGACGCCGTCCCGTTCCGCATCCCGGCCGAGACCGCGCGCCGCGCCCTCGCGCTCGCCACCGCCCACGACACCACCCGCTTCACCGTCCTGCTCACCGCCTTCCAGGGCCTGCTGGCCCGCTGGACCGGCTCCAGCGACATCCCGGTCGGCGTCACCGTCTCCGGTCGCGCCCGGCCCGAGCTCCAGCCGCTGATCGGCTACGGCATCAACGTCGTCGTGGCCCGCCTCGGCTGGACCGGCGACCCGGCCTTCGGGGACCTCCTCGACGCCGGCCGCGCCACCGTGCTGGACGCCTTCGCCCACCAGTCGGTGCCCTTCGCCCGCCTCGTCGACGAGCTGCAGCCCGAGCGCGACGCCTCCCGCACCCCGCTCTACCAGGCCGACTTCGTCCTCCGCGAGCACCGGACCCCGGCCTTCGAGCTGCCCGGCCTGAGCGTGCGCGCCGAGACCGCCGACCGCGTCGCCAAGACCGACCTCACCCTCGACATCGAGGACGCCCGGGACGGCGAGCTGCACGCCCGGCTGCGCTACGCCACCGCCCTGTTCGACCGGGAGACGGTCGAGCGGATGGCCGCCCACTACCTCCGGCTGCTGGACGCCGCCACCGCCGACCCGACCGCCCGGCTCTCCGCCCTGCCGATGCTCGGCGAGGACGAGCTCGAACTCGAGCAGGCGCAGGCGCAGACGCAGCCGCCGACCGGTGCCGAGGAGCCTTTCGACGGGAGCGCCGCCGTCACCGTGCCCGCGCTCTTCGCCGAGCAGGCCCGCCGCACCCCCGACGCGCCCGCCGTCCTGTTCCGCGACACCACCCTGACCTACCGGGAGCTGGACGAGCGGTCCGACCGCCTCGCCCGGCTGCTGACCGGCCGGGGCGTCGGCCCCGAGCAGCTGGTCGCGCTCGCCCTGCCGCGCTCCGCCGAGCTGGTCGTCGCCGTGCTCGCCGTGCTCAAGTCCGGCGCCGCCTACCTGCCGATCGACCCGGCCCACCCCGTCGACCGGATCGCCTTCCAGCTCGCCGACGCCCGCCCGGCCCTCGCCCTGACCGCCGCCGACACCGACGGCCTGCTCGAGGACCCGGCGCTCGCCCGGATCGTCCTGGACACCGACGCCACCGCCGAGGCGCTCGCCGCGCAGCCCGCCACCGCTCTGGCCGACGCCGAGCGGACCGCGCCGCTGCTGCCCGCCCACCCCGCCTACGCGATCTACACCTCCGGCTCCACCGGCCGCCCCAAGGGCGTCCTGGTCGGCCACGGCGCCCTCGCCAACCAGATGACCTGGATGGCCGCCGAGTTCCCGCTCGCCGCCGACGACCGGGTGCTGTCCCGCACCGCGCTGACCTTCGACGCCTCGGTGTGGGAGCTGTGGCTGCCCCTGCTGACCGGCGCCGCCGTGCGGGTCGCCCCCGCCGAGGTGCTGCGCGACCCCGAGCTGCTGCTCGCCCACATCGCCGAGCACGGTGTCACCGTCGCCCAGTTCGTCCCCTCGCTGCTCGCGGTGGCCGCCCGCGCCCACCGCCCGGGCACGCCGCTGCCGCTGCGCCGGGTGTTCACCGGCGGCGAGCCGATCGCCCCCGCCCTCGCCGCCGAGGTCACCGCCGCCTGGGGCGTGCGGATCCACAACCTGTACGGCCCGACCGAGACCACCGTCCAGATCACCACCCACGCCTTCGACCCGGCCGCCGACACCGCGACCGTGCCGCTCGGCGGCCCGGTCCGCAACACCCGGCTGCACGTGCTCGACGCCGCCCTGCGCCCGGTCCCGGCCGGTGCGACGGGCGAGCTGTACGTGGCCGGCCACCAGCTCGCCCGCGGCTACCTGCGCCGCCCGGAGCTGACTGCCGAGCGCTTCCTGCCGAACCCATTCGGCGCCGCCGGGGAGCGCCTCTACCGCACCGGCGACCTGGTGCGCCGCCGCCGGGACGGCCGGCTGGAGTACGCCGGCCGCGCCGACGAGCAGGTCAAGGTCCGCGGCTACCGGATCGAGCCGGGCGAGATCGAGGCCGCCGTCACCGGCTGCCCCGGCGTCCGGCAGGCCGCCGTCGTGGTCCGCGAGGACCGGCCCGGGGACCGCACGATCGTCGCCTACGCGGTGGCCGCGCCGGGCGCCCGGATCGACGCCCGCGAGGTGCGCGAGCTGGTCGCCGCCCGGCTGCCCGAGTACATGGTCCCGTCGGCGGTCGTCGCGCTGGACGCGCTGCCGCTGACCCCCAACGGCAAGCTCGACCGGCGGGCCCTGCCCGCACCGGGCGCCGAGGACCTCGCCGCCCGCCGGTACGTCGCCCCGCGGACCGCGGCCGAGGAGCGGATCGGCCGAGTGTGGGCCGAGGTGCTCGGCCTGCCGGAGGTCGGCGCCGAGGACGGCTTCTTCGACCTCGGCGGCGACTCCATCCGCGCCGTGCGGCTGGCCGGCGCGCTGCGCGAGGCCGGCTACGAGGTCGCCGTCCGCGACCTCTTCGAGCACCGGACCGTCGCCGCGCTGGCCGCCGCCGTCGCCGACCGGGACACCCCCGCCACCGCCGTCGCCGCGGTCGCGCCGTTCGCGCTGATCGACGCCGCGGACCGGGCGCTGCTGCCGGCCGACGCCGTGGACGCGTACCCGCTGTCGCAGGTGCAGACCGGCATGCTGGTCGAGATGCTGACCGGCGAGGGCGGCAACGCCTACCGCAACATCAGCTCCTACCGGATCCCCGACACCGAGCCGTTCTCCGCCGAGGCGCTGCGCGCCGCCGTCGCGCTGCTCACCGACCGCCACGAGATCCTGCGCACCTCCGTCCACCTGGAGGGCTTCGGCCGCCCGCTGCAGCTGGTGCACGCGCGGGCCGAGGTGCCGGTCGCGGTCAGCGACGTGCGCGCCCTGTCGGCCGAGCAGCAGGAGCGGCTCGCCGAGGACTTCGGCCGCCAGGAGCGGGCCGCCTGGTTCGGGCTGACCGCCGCGCCGCTGCTGCGGATCGCCGTGCACGTCGAGTCCGACGACGCCTGGCGACTCACCTTCAGCCACTCGCACGCCGTGACCGACGGCTGGACCGTCAACTCGCTGCTGGCCGAACTGCTGGACTGCTACCGCGCGCTGCGCGACGGCCGGGAGCCGGCGGCCGCCGAGCTGCCCGCCGTCCGCTACGCCGACTTCGTCGCCGCCGAGCTGGACGCGCTGGCCGACCCGGCCGAGCAGGCGTACTGGGCCGGGGTCGTGGGCAGCCACGCACCGGTGTCCGTCCCCGCCTCCTGGGCGGCGTCCGCGGCAAGGACCGCGGAGCCGCTGCACGTCCGCGTCCCGTACGGCGACCTGGCGGACGGGCTGCGCACGCTCGCGGCCGAGTCCGGCGCCTCGCTGAAGACCGTGCTGCTGGCCGCCCACCTCAAGGTGCTGGCCACGCTGTCCACCGAGGACGCCGTCCACACCGGAGTCGTGTACCACGGCCGGCTGGAGGCGGTCGGCGCCGACCGGGTGCTCGGCATGCACCTCAACACCCTGCCGTTCCCGGCCCGTCCGGGCGCCGCCCGCACCTGGCGCGAGCTGGTCGAGGCGGTGCGCCGCCAGGAGGCCGAGATCTGGTCGCACCGGCGCTACCCGCTGCCCGCGATCCAGCGCGCGGCCGGCGTCGGCGGCGAGCTGCTGCCGGTGCTCTTCGACCACCAGGACTTCCACCAGGTCGACCGCGACACCACCGAGGTCGACGGCGGACTGCGCGACGGCGGCAACGAGTTCGAGCTCACCGCGATCTCCCGCGGCGGCGGCATCGACCTCAGCACCACGACCGCCGTGGTGAGCCGGGCGAACCTGGCGCGCCTCGGTTCGATGTACCGGGCCGTGCTGGCCGCGATGGCCGCCGGCGGGGAGGGCGGCGCCCGGGGCGCGGTCCTGCCCGAGGGCGAGCGCGAGCAACTGCTGGGTGCGTGGAACGCGCCGGTGGAGCGGCCGGTGACGGA
Organism: Kitasatospora sp. NPDC089913; assembly: GCF_044748625.1. Lineage (NCBI taxonomy): Bacteria > Bacillati > Actinomycetota > Actinomycetes > Kitasatosporales > Streptomycetaceae > Kitasatospora > Kitasatospora sp. NPDC089913. The sequence continues at coordinate 192,615 of NZ_JBIVGI010000006.1, forward strand.
GACCGTGCACGAGCTGTTCGCGGCGGTCGCAGCCGGGACGCCGGAGGCCGTGGCCCTCACCGTCGACGGGCAGGCCGTCACCTACCGGGAGCTGGACGAGCGGGCCAACCGGATCGCCCACCACCTGGTCGCCCTGGGCGCCGGTCCGGACGTGATCGTCGGCATCTGCCTGGAGCGCGGTCCGGACCTGCTGCCGACCCTGCTCGGTGTGCTGAAGTCGGGCGCCGCCTATCTGCCGCTGGACCCGGTGAACCCGGCCGAGCGCCTGGCCTACATGCTGGCCGACGCGCAGGCGCCGATCCTGGTCACCCACTCCGCCGTCGCCGCACCGGAGTTCACCGGCACCCGGATCGTGCTGGACCGCGACGCGGAGGCGATCGCGGTCCGTCCGGCCACCGCCCCCGTGACCGAGGTGCGGCCGGACAACCTGATCTACGTCATCTACACCTCCGGCTCCACCGGCCTGCCCAAGGGCGTCTGCCTGACCCACGCCAACGTCGTCCGGCTCTTCCGCTCCACCCACGACCGCTTCGCCTTCGCGGCCGACGACGTCTGGACCCTCTTCCACTCCTACGCCTTCGACTGGTCCGTCTGGGAGATGTGGGGCGCCCTGCTGCACGGCGGCCGCCTGGTCGTCGTCCCGCCCGCGGTCGGCCGGTCCCCGCAGGACCTGCTGGACCTGCTGGTCCGCGAGCGGGTCACCGTGCTCGGCCAGACCCCGTCCGCCTTCCGCGCGCTCGCCGCCCTCGCCGCCGACGGCGACCCCCGGACCGACGAACTCGCCCTGCACACCGTCATCTTCGGCGGCGAGCGGCTCGACATGTCCGAACTCCGGCCCTGGACGGACCGCCTCGGCGCGCGCCGCCCCGCGCTGGTCAACATGTACGGGATCACCGAGACCACCGTCCACTCCACCTACCACCGGGTGACCGAGGACGACCTCGCCCGCACCGCCCACAGCCCCATCGGCTCCCCGCTCTCCGACCTCACCGTCCACCTGCTCGACGCGGACGGCCGGTTGGTGCCGATCGGCGTCCCCGGCGAGATCCACGTCGGCGGCCCGGCCGCCGCGCGCGGCTACCTGCGCCGCCCGGAGCTGACCGCCGAGCGCTTCGTCCCCGACCCGTACGGCCCGGCCGGCTCCCGCCTCTACCGCAGCGGCGACCTCGCCGTCCGCCTGGCCGACGGCACCCTGGAGTCCCTCGGCCGGATCGACAAGCAGGTCAAGGTCCGCGGCTACCGGATCGAGCTGGGCGAGATCGAGGCCTGCCTGCGCGAGCACCCGCAGGTCCGCGACGCCGTGGTCGCGGTGCGCGAGGGCGAGGCGGGGGAGAAGACCCTCGCCGCCTACCTGGTCGTCGCCCACGGCGCGACCCTGGACGCGACCGCGCTCCGCGCCCACCTCGGCGCCGCACTGCCGGAGTACATGGTCCCGGCGGCCTTCGTCGAGCTCGCCGCCGTCCCGCTGACCGCCAACGGCAAGGTCGACCTGCGCGCCCTGCCGGCGCCGGATCTGGCGGCCTTCGCGGGTGCGGCGTTCGTCGCCGCGCGTACGCCGGTGGAGGAGCGGCTCGCCGCGGTGTGGGCCGAGGTCCTGGGCCTGCCGCAGGTGGGTGTCGAGGACAGCTTCTTCGACCTCGGCGGCGACTCGATCCGGGCCGTGCGCCTGGTCGGCGCGCTGCGTGCGGCCGGTTTCGACGTCTCGATCTCGGACGTGTTCCAGCTGAAGACCATCGCCGCGCTGGCGGGCCGGGTGGCCGGCCAGGAGGGCGGCGAGTCGCTCATCCGCGTCGTGGAGCCGTTCGCGCTGATCGGCGAGCGGGACCGGGCCCAGCTCCCGGCAGGCGTCGTGGACGCCTACCCGTTGTCGCAGGTGCAGACCGGCATGCTGGTCGAGATGCTGGCTTCCGGTGACGAGCACGTCTACCAGAACATCAACTCCTTCCGGATCCCGGACGCGCAGCCGTTCTCCGCCGAGGCCCTGCGCGAGGCGCTCGCCACCGTCGTCGCCCGGCACGACATCCTGCGCACCTCGATGCACCTGGACGGCTTCAGCCAGCCGCTCCAGCTGGTGCACGCGCAGGTCGACGTCCCGCTCGCGGTGCACGACCTGCGGGGCTTGTCCGCCGAGGAGCAGTCCGGCCGGGCGACGGCGTACGTCGCCGCCGAGCGGGCGGCGGGCTTCGAGCTCACCGCCGCGCCGCTGCTGCGCGTCGCCGTGCACGTCGAGTCGGACGACGCCTGGCGGATGACGTTCAGTCACATCCACGCCATTACCGAGGGGTGGAGCTACCACACCCTGTTGATGGAGGTCCTGGCCTGCTACCGCGGCCTGGTCGAGGGTCGTGGCCTGCCCGCGTACGAGGCTCCCGCCGTCCGGTACGCCGACTTCATCGCCGCCGAGCTCGCCTCGCTGGCCGACGCCGACGACCAGGCGTTCTGGCAGGACGTGGTGACCTCCCACGCACCGACCGCGCTCCCCGCCTCCTGGGCGGAGCAGGGTGCCGGCCGGGAGAAGGTGCACGTCCGGGTGGTGTACGGGGACCTCGAGGAGGGTCTGCGGGCGCTGGCGGCCTCGGCGAGGACGTCGCTCAAGAGTGTGCTGCTGGCGGCGCACCTGAAGGTGCTGGGCATGGTGTCGGGTGAGGAGTCCTTCCACACGGGTGTGGTGTACCACGGCCGGCTGGAGGCGCCGGGTGCGGACCGGGTGCTGGGTATGCACCTGAACACGCTGCCGTTCCCGGCCCGTTCGGGCGCCGCCCGTACCTGGCGGGAGCTGGTGGAGGGGGTGTACCGGCAGGAGACCGAGATCTGGTCGCACCGCCGCTACCCGCTGCCCGCCATCCAGCGCGCGGCCGGCGGATCGGGCGACCTGCTCGGCATCCTGTTCGAGTACCTGGACTTCCACCAGGTCGACACCGACGCGATCGACGCCACTGCCACCATGGGCACCGGCGGCAACGAGTTCGGCCTCAACGTCATTGCCCGGGGCGGGAAGCTGGGCCTGAGCAGCGCGACCGACGTGGTCGCCCGGGTGAACCTGGAGCGACTGGGCGGAATGTACCGCTCGGTGCTGGAGGCCATGGCGGCCGATCCGGACGGGGACGCGAGTGCGGTGTTCCTGGCGGACGCCGAGCGAGCGCTGCTGGGCGACTGGGCGTCGGGTGGTTCGGTGGAGCGTCCGGGTGCTCTGGTGCTGGAGCTGTTCGAGGCGCAGGTTGCCGCGACGCCGGACGCTGTCGCGGTCGTCGCGGGTGCCGTCCGGCTCTCCTACCGTGAGGTGGAGGAGCGGGCGAACCAGGTGGCGCACCACCTGCTGGCGGCCGGTGCGGTCGCCGACTCGCTGGTGGGTGTGTGCCTGGAGCGCGGTCCCGAGCTGGTGCCGGTGCTGCTGGGCATCTGGAAGGCGGGCGCGGCGTACCTGCCGCTCGACCCGACCCTGCCCGCCGAGCGCCTCGCGTACATCCTCGCCGACACGGCGGCCCCGGTCCTGGTCACCAGCACCGCCCACACCGCCGCACTCTCGGCCGTCCACCAGGGCACCCTGGTCGTCCTGGACACCGACCGCCGTCTGAAGCGTCGCCCCACCACGGCTCCGGCGCGTACGACGGACCCGGCGCAGCTCGCGTACGTCATCTACACCTCGGGTTCGACGGGTCGTCCCAAGGGTGTGATGGTCCAGCACGCGGGTCTGGTGAACTACCTGGCGTGGACGGTGGACACCTATGCCTCGCACGGCACGGGTGGTGCTCCGCTGTTCTCGTCGATCTCGTTCGACCTGGGTATTCCGGACCTGTTCACGCCGCTCATCTGCGGCCAGGCGGTGACCCTGCTTCCGGACGGCCTGGACACGGCGTCGCTGGGTTCTGCCCTGGCGGAGGCGGGTCCGTTCAGCTTCGTGAAGCTCACCCCCGGCCACCTCGACCTCCTCACCCACCAGCTCACCGCCGACCAGGCCCGGGATCTTGCCGGTGTCGTCATCGCGGCTGGTGACAACTTCCCCGTCTCCCTCGCCGAGCGCTGGCGGCAGCTGGCCGGTGAGGGCGGTACGAAGGTTGCGACGGAGTACGGGCCGACCGAGATCACCATCGGCAACTCGGGTCTGATCATCGACACCCTGCCGGTGACCGAGGCGATCCCGCTCGGCGCCCCGATCCCCAACACCGGCATGTACGTCCTCACCGCCGACCTGCAGCCGACCCCGATCGGTGTCGCGGGCGAGGTGTACATCGACGGCTCCGGTCTGGCGCGCGGCTACCTCGGCCGCCCGGACCTGACCGCCGAGAAGTTCCTCCCCAACCCCCACGGCCCCGCCGGCTCCCGCCTCTACCGCACCGGCGACCTCGCCCGGTTCCTGCCGGACGGCACCCTCGAAACCCTGGGCCGTATCGACAACCAGGTCAAGATCCGCGGCTACCGCATCGAACTCGGCGAGATCGAAGCCCGCCTGCGCGAACACCCCCACGTCCGCGACGCCGTGGTCAGCGTCCGCGAGCCGCAGCCGGGCAACAAGCGCCTCACCGCCTACCTGGTCCCGGTCGAGGCCGCGACCCCCGACACCGCCGCCCTGCGCGCGTACCTCGGGGCCGCGCTGCCCGACTACATGGTCCCCGCGGCCTACCAGCTGATCGACCGCATCCCCCTCACCGGCAACGGCAAGGTCGACCACCGCGCCCTGCCCGCGCCCGACCTGGCCGCCTTCGCCACCGAGGAGTACCTCGCGCCGCGCACGCCGCTGGAGGAGCGCCTCGCCGCCGTCTGGTGCGAGGTCCTGGACCTGCCGCAGGTGGGTGTCGAGGACAGCTTCTTCGACCTCGGCGGCGACTCGATCCGCGCCGTCCGCCTGGTCGGCGCCCTCCGCGCCGCCGGGTACGACGCCTCGATCCCCGACGTCTTCCAGAACCGCACCGTCGCCGCCCTCGCCGAGCTGCTGGGCACCCGCGACCTCGGCCACTCGCTGGTCGCGGCCGTGCAGCCGTTCGCGCTCGTCACCGAGCAGGACCGGGCGCAGCTGCCGGTGGACGCGGTCGACGCGTACCCGCTGTCGCAGGTGCAGACCGGCATGCTGGTCGAGATGCTGGCCGGCGACGGCCGGAACACCTACCGGAACATCACCTCCTTCCGGATCCCCGACACCCGGTCGTTCGACGCCGGGGCCATGCGCACGGCCGTGGACACGGTCGTCGCCCGGCACGAGGTGCTGCGGACGACGATGCACCTGGACGGCTTCTCGCAGCCGCTCCAGCTGGTCCGCGCCGCCGTCGCCGTCCCCGTGCAGGTCGCCGACCTGCGGGGGCTGGCCCCGGAGGAGCAGACGCGGCAGACCCTGGCCTGGGTCGAGGAGGACCGCGCGACCGGTGTCGACCTGGCCGCCGGTCCGCTGCTGCGGCTGGCCGTGCACCTCGAGGCGGACGACGCGTGGCGGCTCACCTTCAGCCACCTGCACGCGATCACCGACGGCTGGACGGTCAACTCCCTGCTGATGGAGCTGGTCGGCGTCTACCGCGAGCTGCGCGACGGTCGGGAGCCGTCCGCGTTCGAGGCGCCCGCCGTCCGGTACGCCGACTTCGTCGCGGCCGAGCAGGCCGCTCTCGCCGACCCCGCCGAGCAGGCGTTCTGGCAGGGCGTCGTGGACACCCACAGCCCGCTCGTCCTGCCGGCCGGCTGGGCCGACGAGACCGCCGACGCCACCGAGCGGCACGGCCTGCGGGTCCCGTTCGCGGACCTCGAGGACGGCCTGCGCAAGCTCGCCGTCGAGGCGAGGACCTCGCTGAAGAGCGTGCTGCTCGCCGCGCACCTGAAGGTGCTGGGCGCGCTGACGGCCGAGGAGTCCTTCCACACGGGCGTGGTCTACCACGGCCGGCTGGAGGCCCCCGGCTCCGACCGGGTGCTCGGCATGCACCTCAACACGCTGCCGCTCCCCGCGAGCCGGGGCGCGCGGAGCTGGCACGAGCTGGTCGAGGGCGTGTACGCCCGGGAGACCGAGATCTGGTCGCACCGGCGCTACCCGCTGCCCGCGATCCAGCGTGCGGCCGGCGTCGGCGGCAGCCTGCTGTCGGTGCTGTTCGACCACCAGAACTTCCACCAGGTCGACGCCGGCTCCGTGGACGTCGAGGCGACCATGGGCGAGGGCGCGAACGAGTTCGACCTCGTGGCCATCGCCAGCGGCGGCGCGTTCAGCCTCAGCTGCGCGGCCACCGTCTTCGCGGCGGAGAACCTGGCGCGGCTCGGGGCGATGTACCGCTCGGTGCTGGAGGCGATGGCGGCGGACCCGTTCGGCGACGCCACCGGCCCGGTGCTGCCGGAGGCGGACCGCGCGCTGCTGCTGGGTGCGTGGAACGCGCCGGTGGAGCGGCCGGTGACGGAGACGGTGCACGAGCTGTTCGCGGCGGTTGCGGCCGGTTCCCCGGAGGCGGTGGCGCTGACCAGCGGCGAACTGCACCTGTCCTACCGGGAGCTGGACGAGCGGGCGAACCGGATCGCCCACCACCTGGTCGCGCTGGGTGCCGGCCCGGACGTGATCGTCGGCGTCTCGCTGGAGCGCGGCCCGGACCTGGTCCCGACCCTGCTGGGTGTGCTGAAGTCGGGTGCTGCGTACCTGCCGCTGGACCCGGTGAACCCGGCCGAGCGCCTGGCCTACATGCTGGCCGACGCGCAGGCGCCGATCCTGGTCACCCACTCCGCTCTGCCGGAGCTGGACTTCGCCGGCACCCGGGTCCTGGTCGACCTGGACGCGGAGGCGATCGCGGTCCGTCCGGCCACCGCCCCCGTGACCGAGGTGCGGCCGGACAATCTGATCTACGTCATCTACACCTCCGGCTCCACCGGCCTGCCCAAGGGCGTCTGCCTCACCCACGCCAACGTCGCCCGGCTGTTCACCGCCACGCGTGAGCAGATCGAGTTCTCGGCCGGGGACGTGTGGGCGCTGTTCCACTCCTACGCCTTCGACGTCTCGGTCTGGGAGATGTGGGGCGCCCTGCTGCACGGTGCCCGGCTGGTGGTCGTCCCGCCGACGGTGAGCCGCTCCCCGCAGGACATGCTGGACCTGCTGGTCCGCGAGCGGGTCACCGTGCTGTGCCAGACCCCGTCCGCCTTCCGCTCGCTGGCCGCCCTGGCCGGCGACGCCGCGGCGGCCGTGGACGGGCTCGCCCTGCGTGCCGTGATCTTCGCCGGCGAGCGGCTGGACATGTCCGAACTGGAGCCGTGGACCGCCCGGTTCGGCATTCGGCGCCCGGCCCTGGTCAACATGTACGGCCCGACCGAGATCACCGTCTACGCCACCCACCACCGGATCGGCGCGGACGACCTGGCCCACCCCGGCCGCAGCGTCATCGGCCGCCGCCTGTCCGACCTCACCATTCACCTCCTGGACGCGGACGGGCAGTTGGTGCCCGTCGGCGTCCCCGGCGAGATGCACATCGGCGGCCCCGGCCTCGCCCGGGGCTACCTGCGCCGGGCCGGGCTGACGGCGGAGAAGTTCGTCCCCGACCCCTTCGGTGCGGCGGGCACCCGCCTCTACCGGACCGGTGACCTGGCGCGCTTCCTGCCCGACGGCTCGATCGACTTCCTCGGCCGGATCGACAAGCAGGTCAAGGTCCGCGGCTACCGGATCGAGCTGGGCGAGATCGAGGCCCGACTGCGCGAGCACACGCTCGTCCGCGACGTCGTCGTGGCGGTGCGCGAGAGCGGGGCGGGCGAGAAGTCCCTGGTCGCGTACGTCGTCCCGGTGGACGGGGCGGCGCTCGACACCGCCGCGCTCCGGGCCCACCTGGCGCAGACCCTGCCGGAGTACATGGTCCCGGCGGCCTTCGTCGAGCTGGCCGCCGTCCCACTGAACGGCAGCGGCAAGGTGGACCACCGCGCGCTGCCGGCGCCGGACCTGGCGGCGTTCGCGGGTGCGGCGTTCGTCGCCGCGCGTACGCCGGTGGAGGAGCGGCTCGCCGCGGTGTGGGCCGAGGTGCTGGGCCTGCCGGAGGTGGGTGTCGAGGACAGCTTCTTCGACCTCGGCGGTGACTCGATCCGCGCGGTCCGGCTGGTCGGTGCGCTGCGTGCGGCCGGGTTCGACGTCTCGATCCCGGACGTGTTCCAGCTGAAGACGATCGCCGCGTTGGCGGGCCGGGTGGCCGGTCAGGAGGTGACCGGTTCCCTGGTGGAGACGGTCGAGCCGTTCGCGCTGATCAGCGACCGCGACCGCGAACGGCTCCCGGCCGACGTGGTGGACGCGTACCCGTTGTCGCAGGTGCAGACCGGCATGCTGGTCGAGATGTTGGCCTCGGCCGACGAGCACGTCTACCAGAACATCAACTCCTTCCGGATCCCCGACACGGAGCCCTTCGACGAGACCGCGATGCGCGCGGCGCTCGCCACCGTCGTGGCCCGCCACGACATCCTGCGCACCTCGATGCACCTGGACGGCTTCAGCCAGCCGCTGCAGCTCGTTCACGCGCAGGTCGAGATCCCGCTCGCCGTGCACGACGTGAGTGCGCTCCCGGCGGAGCGGCAGCAGGAACTCGCCTTCGCCTACGTCGACGAGGAGTACGCCGCCGGCTTCGACCTCACGGCGGCCCCGCTGCTGCGGATCGCCGTCCACATCGAGGGCGCCGACGCCTGGCGGATGACGTTCAGCCAGATCCACGCCATCACCGAGGGGTGGAGCTACCACACCCTGCTGATGGAGCTCGTCGCCGCCTACCGCAGCCTGCGCGACGGCCGGGAGCCGGCCCCGTACGAGGCGCCCGTCGTCCGGTACGCGGACTTCATCGCCGCCGAGCAGGCCGCCCTGACCGACACGGGCGTCCAGGAGTTCTGGCAGCAGGTCGTCGACACCCACAGCCCGGCCCGGATCCCGGCGAGCTGGGCGGCGGCGGACGAGACCGCGGCGCGCGAGACCTTCCACACCCGGGCGCCCTACGCGGACCTGGAGGAGGGCCTGCAGCGGCTCGCCGCCTCGGCGAGGACGTCACTCAAGAGCGTCTTCCTCGCCGCGCACCTGAAGGTGCTGGGCATGCTGACGGTGGAGGAGTCCTTCCACACGGGTGTGGTCTATCACGGTCGTCTGGAGGCGCCGGGGGCGGACCGGGTGCTGGGCATGCACCTCAACACCCTTCCTTTCCCGACTCGTTCGGGCGCGGCGCGTACGTGGCGGGAGCTGGTGGAGGGGGTGTACCGGCAGGAGACCGAGATCTGGTCGCACCGCCGTTACCCGCTGCCCGCGATCCAGCGGGCGGCCGGCAACTCGCGTGAGCTGCTGACCGTCCTGTTCGAGTACCTGGACTTCCACCAGGTCGACACCGACACCGTCGACGTCCAGGCCAACATGGGCAGCGACGCCAACGAGTTCGGTCTCAACGTCATCGCCCGCAGCGGCCGGATCAACCTGTACAGCACGGGTGCCGTCGTGAGCGGCGAGAACCTGGAGCGGCTGGGCGGGATGTACCGCTCGGTACTGGAGGCCATGGCGGCCGATCCGGACGGGGACGCGAGTGCGGTGTTCCTGTCGGACGCCGAACGTGCGTTGCTGGGTGAGTGGGCGACCGGCGGTTCGGTGGAGCGTTCGGGTGCTCTGGTGCTGGAGCTGTTCGAGGCGCAGGTTGCCGCGACGCCGGACGCTGTCGCGGTCGTCGCCGGGGATGTTCGGCTCTCCTACCGTGAGGTGGAGGAGCGGGCGAACCAGGTGGCGCACCACCTGCTGGCGGCTGGTGCGATCCCGGACTCGCTGGTGGGTGTGTGCCTGGAGCGCGGTCCCGAGCTGGTCCCGGTGCTGCTGGGTATCTGGAAGGCCGGTGCGGCGTACCTGCCGCTGGACCCGACTCTGCCCGCCGAGCGCCGCGCGTTCATTCTGGAGGACACCCGGGCGCAGATCCTGGTCACGGACACGGTCGGTGCTTTCGAGGGGACGACTCTGCTCGTCGGCGACCTCGTCGGCGGCGACGTCACCGCTCCGGCCCGTTCGACGGACCCGGCGCAGCTGGCGTACGTCATCTACACCTCCGGCTCCACCGGCCGCCCCAAGGGCGTGATGATCCACCACGCTGGTCTGGCCAACTACCTGACCTGGACCGTCGACACCTACGCCTCCCACGGCACGGGCGGTGCCCCGTTGTTCTCGTCGATCTCGTTCGACCTGGGTATTCCGGACCTGTTCACGCCGCTGGTCTGCGGCCAGCCGGTCACCCTGCTGCCGGACGGTATCGACACCGCGTCGCTGGGTGCGGCGCTGGCGGAGGCGGGTCCGTTCAGCTTCGTGAAGCTCACCCCCGGCCACCTCGACCTCCTCACCCACCAGCTCTCCGCCGACCAGGCCCGCGACCTCGCAGGTGTCGTCATCGCCGCCGGTGACAACTTCCCCGTCTCCCTCGCCGAGCGCTGGCGCGAGCTGGCCGGCGCGGGTGGCACGAAGGTCGCCACCGAGTACGGCCCCACCGAGATCACGATCGGCAACTCCGGTCTGATCATCGACACCCTGCCCGTGACCGAGGCGATCCCGCTCGGCGCGCCGATCCCCAACACCGGCATGTACGTCCTGACCGCCGACCTGCAGCCGACCCCGATCGGTGTCGCGGGCGAGGTGTACATCGACGGCTCCGGTCTGGCGCGCGGCTACCTCGGCCGCCCGGACCTGACCGCAGAGAAGTTCCTCCCCAACCCCCACGGCCCCGCCGGCTCCCGCCTCTACCGCACCGGCGACCTCGCCCGGTTCCTGCCGGACGGCACCCTCGAAACCCTGGGCCGCGTCGACAACCAGGTCAAGATCCGCGGCTACCGCATCGAACTCGGCGAGATCGAAGCCCGCCTGCGCGAGCACGCCCAGGTCCGCGACGCCGTCGTGGCCGTCCGCGCCCTCGGCTCCGGCGAGAAGTCCCTCGTCGCCTACCTGCTCCTGGCCGACGGTGTCGCCCTGGACGCGGCGGCCGTGCGCGAGCACCTCGGCACCGCGCTCCCCGAGTACATGGTCCCGGCGGCCTTCGTCGAGCTGGCCGAGATCCCGCTGACCGCCAACGGCAAGGTGGACCACCGCGCGCTGCCGGCGCCGGACCTGGCGGCGTTCGCGGGTGCGGCGTTCGTCGCCGCGCGTACGCCGTTGGAGGAGCGCCTCGCCGCCGTCTGGTGCGAGGTGCTGGGCCTGCCGGAGGTGGGTGTCGAGGACAGCTTCTTCGACCTCGGCGGTGACTCGATCCGTGCCGTCCGTCTGGTCGGTGCGCTGCGTGCCGCCGGTTACGACGTCTCGATCCCGGACGTGTTCCAGCTGAAGACGATCGCGGCCCTGGCCGGCCGTGTCGCCGGTCAGGAGGCTTCGGTCTCCCTCGTCGAGACCGTCGAGCCGTTCGCGCTGATCGGTGCCCCGGACCGGGCCGTTCTCCCGGCGGGTGTGGTCGACGCCTATCCGCTGTCGCAGGTGCAGACCGGCATGCTGGTCGAGATGCTGGCCTCGGGCGACGAGCACGTCTACCAGAACATCAACTCCTTCCGGATCCCGGACGCACAGCCGTTCTCCGCCGAGGCGATGCGCGAAGCCGTGGACACCGTCGTGGCACGCCACGACATCCTGCGCACCACCATGCACCTGACCGGCTACGCGCAGCCGCTCCAGCTCGTCCACGGCGAGGTCCGGATCCCGGTCGGCGTTCACGACGTCCGTGGACTGTCGGCCGAGCAGCAGACCGCGCTCGCCTTCTCCTTCGTGGACCAGGAGCGCGCCGCCGGGTTCGACATCGAGGCCGGACCGCTGCTGCGGCTCTCGGTCCACATCGAGTCGGACACGGCATGGCGAATGACGTTCAGTCACATCCACGCCATCACCGAGGGGTGGAGCTACCACACCCTGCTGATGGAGCTGCTGACCTGCTACCGCAGCCTGGTCGAGGGTCGCGGCGTCCCCGCCTACGAGGTGCCGGCCGTTCGCTTCGCCGACTTCATCGCGGCCGAGCAGGCCTCGCTGAGCAGCGAGTCCGACCAGTCCTTCTGGCTGGAGGTCGTGGACACCCACAGTCCGGCTCAACTCCCGGCCACCTGGGCCGAGTCGGGGGATCCGAACGAGCCGCTGCATCTCCGTGTCCCGTACCTGGATCTGGAGGACGACCTCCGCCGGCTTGCCGTCGATGCCAAGACCTCGCTCAAGAGTGTGCTGCTGGCGGCGCACCTGAAGGTGCTGGGCATGCTGACGGTGGAGGAGTCCTTCCACACGGGCGTGGTGTACCACGGCCGGCTGGAGGCGCCGGGTGCGGACCGGGTGCTGGGCATGCACCTCAACACGCTGCCGTTCCCGGCCCGTTCGGGCGCCGCCCGTACCTGGCGGGAGCTGGTGGAGGGGGTGTATCGGCAGGAGACCGAGATCTGGTCGCACCGCCGCTACCCGCTGCCCGCCATCCAGCGGGCGGCCGGCAACTCGCGTGAGCTGCTGACCATCCTGTTCGAGTACCTGGACTTCCACCTGGTGGACACGGCCGCCGTGGACGTCGACGCGACGATGGTCGACGGCACCAACGAGTTCGCGCTCAACGTGGTCATCTCGCGTGGCAGCTTCGGACTCACCAGCTCGACCGACGTGGTCAGCCGGGTGAACCTGGAGCGGTTGGGCGGGATGTACCGCTCGGTGCTGGAGGCCATGGCGGCCGATCCGGACGGGGACGCGAGTGCGGTGTTCCTGGCGGACGCCGAGCGAGCGCTGCTGGGCGACTGGGCTTCGGGCGGTTCGGTGGAGCGTTCGGGTGCTCTGGTGCTGGACCTGTTCGAGGCGCAGGTTGCCGCGACGCCGGACGCTGTCGCGGTCGTCGCCGGGGATGTTCGGCTCTCGTACCGTGAGGTGGAGGAGCGGACGAACCAGGTGGCGCACCATCTGCTGGCGGCCGGTGCGGTCGCGGACTCGCTGGTGGGTGTGTGCCTGGAGCGCGGTCCCGAGCTGGTGCCGGTGCTGCTGGGTATCTGGAAGGCGGGGGCGGCGTACCTGCCGCTGGACCCGACCCTCCCGGCGGAGCGGCGTGCCTTCATCCTGGAGGACACCCGCGCCCGGATCCTGGTCACGGACACTGTTGCTGCGTTCGACGGGACGACTCTGCTCGTCGGCGACCTGACCGGCGGCGACGTCACGGCCCCCGCCCGTTCGACGGACCCGGCGCAGCTCGCCTATGTCATCTACACCTCGGGTTCGACGGGTCGTCCCAAGGGTGTGATGGTCCAGCACGCGGGTCTGGTGAACTACCTGGCGTGGACGGTGGACACCTATGCCTCGCACGGCACGGGTGGTGCTCCGCTGTTCTCGTCGATCTCGTTCGACCTGGGTATTCCGGACCTGTTCACGCCGCTGATCTGCGGCCAGGCGGTGACCCTGCTTCCGGACGGCCTGGACACGGCGTCGCTGGGTTCTGCCCTGGCGGAGGCGGGTCCGTTCAGCTTCGTGAAGCTCACCCCCGGCCACCTCGACCTCCTCACCCACCAGCTCACCGCCGACCAGGCCCGCACCCTCGCGGGTGTGGTGATCGCGGCCGGTGACAACTTCCCCGTCTCCCTCGCCGAGCGCTGGCAGCAGCTCGCCGGCGAGGGCGGTACGAAGGTTGCGACGGAGTACGGGCCGACCGAGATCACCATCGGCAACTCGGGTCTGATCATCGACACCCTGCCGGTGACCGAGGCGATCCCGCTGGGTGCGCCGATCCCGAACACCGGCATGTACGTCCTGACCGAGGGCCTGCAGCCGACGCCGATCGGTGTCGCCGGAGAGGTCTACATCGACGGCGCGGGCCTGGCGCGCGGCTACCTCGGCCGCCCCGACCTGACCGCCGAGAAGTTCCTCCCCAACCCCCACGGCCCCGCCGGCTCCCGCCTCTACCGCACCGGCGACCTCGCCCGCTTCCTGCCGGACGGCACCCTCGAAACCCTGGGCCGTATCGACAACCAGGTCAAGATCCGCGGCTACCGCATCGAACTCGGCGAGATCGAAGCCCGCCTGCGCGAGCACGCCCACGTCCGCGACGCCGTCGTGGCCGTCCGCACCCTCGGCTCCGGCGAGAAGTCCCTCGTCGCCTACCTCGTCACCACCGACGACACCAGCGACGCCGCGACCCCCGACGTCCGTACCTTCCTCGCCGAGTCGCTCCCCGACTACATGGTCCCGGCCGCCGTCATGACCATCGGAAGCATCCCGCTGACCGCCAACGGCAAGGTCGACCACCGCGCCCTCCCGTCCCCCGACCTGGCCGCGTTCGCGGGTGCGGCGTTCGTCGCGCCGCGCACCCCGGCGGAGGAGCGTCTCGCCGCCGTCTGGTGCGAGGTACTGGGCCTGCCGGAGGTGGGTGTCGAGGACAGTTTCTTCGATCTCGGCGGCGACTCCATCCGCGCCGTGCGCCTGGTCGGTGCCCTGCGTGCCGCCGGGTACGACGTCTCGATCCCGGACGTCTTCCAGCTGAAGACGATCGCCGCCCTGGCGGTCGGCGCGGCCGGCCGGGAGGCGGGCGCCACGCTCGTCGGGACGGTGAAGCCGTTCGCCCTGATCGGCGACGGCGACCGGGCCGCTCTCCCGGCGGGTGTCGTGGACGCCTACCCGCTGTCGCAGGTGCAGACCGGCATGCTCATCGAGATGCTGGCCGCCGGGGACGGCAACGTCTACCGCAACATCAACTCCTTCCGGATCCCGGACACGGAGCCCTTCGACGGGGCCGCGATGAGGGCGGCCGTGGACACCGTCGTGGCCCGCCACGACATCCTGCGGACCACCATGCACCTGGACGGGTTCTCGCAGCCGCTCCAGCTCGTCCACGGGAGCACCGCGGTCCCGCTGGCCGTCCACGACCTGCGCGGTCTGTCGGCCGAGCAGCAGACCGACCGCAGCCTCGCCTTCGTCGCCGACGAGCACGCGGCGGGCTTCGACCTGGCCACCGGTCCGCTGCTGCGGCTGGCCGTGCACCTCGAGGCGGACGACGCGTGGCGGCTCACCTTCAGCCACATCCACGCGACCACGGACGGCTGGACGGTCAACTCCCTGCTGATGGAGCTGGTCGGCGTCTACCGCGAGCTGCGCGACGGCCGCGAGCCGGCCGCCTACGAGGCGCCGTCGGTCCGGTTCGCGGACTTCGTCGCCGCCGAGCAGGCCTCGCTGAGCAGTGAGTCCGACCAGTCCTTCTGGCAGGGCGTCCTGGACCGCCACGCCCCGATGGTGCTTCCCACCGCCTGGGCCGACAGCGCGGGAAGCACCGGTCAGCTCAACGAGCGCGTGCCGTTCGCCGACCTGGAGGAGGGCCTGCGCAGGCTGGCGACCGCGACCGGGACGGCTCTCAAGAGTGTGCTGCTCGCCGCGCACCTGAAGGTGCTGGGCGCGCTGACGGCCGAGGAGTCCTTCCACACGGGCGTGGTCTACCACGGCCGGCTGGAGGCGCCGGGCGCGGACCGGGTGCTCGGCATGCACCTCAACACCCTGCCGTTCCCCGCCACCCGGGGTGCCCGGACCTGGCACGAGCTGGTCGAGGGGGTGTACCGGCAGGAGACCGAGATCTGGGCCCACCGCCGCTACCCGCTGCCCGCGATCCAGCGCGCAGCCGGGACCGCCGGGGCTCAGGAGCTGCTGTCGACCGTCTTCGAGTGCCACGACTTCCACCAGGTCGACGCCGGCTCCGTGGACGTCGGCGCGACCCTCGGGGACGGTGCCAACGAGTTCGCCCTCGCGGCGATCGCGGCAGGCGGGCGGATCAACCTCGGGACGTCCGGCGCCGTGATGGGCCGGGCCGAGCTGACCCGCCTCGGGGCGATGTACCGCTCGGTGCTGGAGGCGATGGCGGCCGATCCGTTCGGTGACGCCACCGGCCCTGTTCTGCCCGAGGCGGACCGCGCGCTGCTGCTGGGCGCCTGGAACGCGCCGGTGGAGCGGCCGGTGACGGAGATCGTGCACGAGCTGTTCGCGGCCGTCGCGGCCGGTTCCCCGGACGCGGTGGCGCTGACCAGCGGCGAACTGCACCTGTCCTACCGGGAGCTGGACGAGCGGGCCAACCGGATCGCCCACCACCTGGTCGCCCTGGGCGCCGGCCCGGACGTGATCGTCGGCGTCTCCCTGGAGCGCGGTCCGGACCTGGTCCCGACCCTGCTGGGTGTGCTGAAGTCGGGTGCTGCGTACCTGCCGCTGGACCCGGTGAACCCGGCCGAGCGCCTGGCCTACATGCTGGCCGACGCCCAGGCCCCGATCCTGGTCACCCACTCCGCCCTGCCGGAGCCGGACTTCGACGGCACCCGGGTCCTCGTCGACCAGGACGCCGAGGCGATCGCGGCCCGTCCGGCCACCGCCCCCGTCACGGTCACCACGCCGGACAACCTGATCTACGTCATCTACACCTCCGGCTCCACCGGCCTGCCCAAGGGCGTCTGCCTCACCCACGCCAACGTCGCCCGCCACTTCGCCTCCACCGCCGAGCAGTTCGGCTTCTCGGCGGCCGACGTGGTCACCCAGTCGCACTCCTACGCCTTCGACGTCTCCGTCTGGGAGATGTGGAGCGCCCTGCTGCACGGCGGCCGCCTCGTGGTGGTCCCGCCGACGGTGAGCCGCTCCCCGCAGGACATGCTGGACCTGCTGGTCCGCGAACAGGTCACCGTGCTGCTGCAGACCCCGACGGCGTTCCGCGCGCTCTCCGCCCTCGCGGCGGACGGCGACCCGCGGACGGCCCGGCTGGCGCTGCGCCTCACCGGCTTCGGCGGCGAGCGGCTGGAGCCCTCGGAGCTGCGGCCGTGGGCGGCGGCGGTCGACCTGGACCGCACGGTCCCGGTCAACCTCTACGGCCCGACCGAGACCACCATGCACTGCGCCTACCACCGCCTCGGCGCCGCCGACCTGGCGCACACCGGCCGCAGCGTCGTCGGCGGTCCGCTCACCGACCTGACGGTGCACCTGCTCGACGCGGACGGCAACCTCGTGCCGGTCGGGGTGCCCGGCGAGCTGTACGTCGGCGGCCCGGCGCTGGCCCGCGGCTACCTGAACCGGCCCGGGCTGACCGCCGAGCGTTTCGTGCCGGACCCGTTCGGCCCGGCCGGCGCGCGGCTGTACCGCACCGGTGACCTCGGCCGACGGCTGGCCGACGGCGCCATCGAGTTCCTCGGCCGCGTCGACAGCCAGGTCAAGCTGCGCGGCTACCGGATCGAGCTGGGCGAGATCGAGGCGGCGCTGCGCGAGCACGCGTCGGTGCGCGACGCCGTGGTGACCGTGCACGGGACCGACGGGGGTGAGCGGCTCGCCGCCTACCTGGTCGGCGGGCCGGTCGCGGCGGAGGAGCTGCGCCGCCACCTCGGGAGCAGGCTGCCCGAGTACATGGTCCCGGCCTCGTTCACGGCGATCGAGCGGGTGCCGCTGACCGTCAACGGCAAGACCGACCTGCGCGCCCTCCCGGCGCCGGAGCCGGAGGAGTACGACCGGGACCGGTTCGTGGCCCCGCGCACGCCGGCCGAGGAGCGGCTGGCCGCGATCTGGGCCGAGGTGCTGGGCCTGGCCCGGGTCGGGGTCGAGGACAGCTTCTTCGACCTCGGCGGCGACTCGATGCGGGTGGTCGGCCTGGTCGGCGCCCTGCGCGCCGCCGGGTACGACCTGACCGTCCCGGACGTGTTCCGGCTGCGGACGGTGGCCGCGCTCGCGGCCGGGGCGGCCGGTCAGGAGGCGGGGGCCTCGCTCGTCGGGACGGTGGAGCCGTTCGCCCTGATCGGTGCCCCGGACCGGGCCGCCCTCCCGGCGGGCGTCGTGGACGCCTACCCGCTCACCCAGGTGCAGACCGGCATGCTGATCGAGCTGCTGACGGCCGGCGACGCGGGGCTGTACCACAGCATCAACTCGTTCCGGATCCCCGACGGCAGCCCGTTCGCGCCGGACGCCCTGCGGACCGCGCTGGCCGTGGTGACGGCCCGGCACGAGGTGCTGCGGACCTCCGTCCACCTGGACGGCTTCTCGCAGCCGATGCAGCTGGTGCACTCCGTCGCCGAGGTGCCGCTCACGGTGCACGACCTGCGCGGCCTGGCCGACGCGGAGCGGGCGGAGCGTGCCGCGGCGTACGTGGCGGCCGAGCGGGCGGCGGGCTTCGAGCTCACGGCCGCGCCGCTGCTGCGGATCGCCGTGCACGTCGAGGGCGAGGACGCCTGGCGGCTGACCGCCAGCCACCTGCACGCCGTCACCGACGGCTGGACGCTGAACTCGCTGCTGATGGAGCTGCTGGAGGTCTACCGGGCCGTCCGGGACGGCCGGGAGCCGGCCGCCCACGAGCCGCCGGCCGTCCGCTACGCGGACTACGTGGCGGCCGAGCTGGCCTCCCTGGCCGACCCCGCCGACCAGGACTTCTGGCAGCGGGTGGTGGACGGGCACAGCCCGCTGACGCTGCCCGCCGCCTGGGCCGGGGAGTCCGCGGACGCCGCGGAGCGGCACGGCGCCCGGGTGCCCTACGGCGACCTCGAGGAGGGCCTGCGGCGGCTGGCCGCCGGGGCCAGGACCTCGTTGAAGAGCGTGCTGCTGGCCGCGCACCTGAAGGTGCTGGGCGCGCTCACCACCGAGGAGTCCTTCCACACCGGTGTGGTGCACCACGGCCGGCTGGAGGCGCCGGGCGCGGACCGGGTGCTCGGCATGCACCTCAACACGCTGCCGTTCCCGGCCGACCGGGGTGCCCGGACCTGGCACGAGCTGGTGGAGCGGGTGTACCGGCAGGAGGCCGAGGTCTGGGCCCACCGCCGCTACCCGCTGCCCGCGATCCAGCGGGCGACGGGCGCCGCGGCCGGGTCCGGCGGTCCGGGCCGGCTGATCACGGTGCTCTTCGACCACCAGAACTTCCACCAGGTCGACACCGGGGCGGTCGACGTCGACGCCGGTCTCGGCGACGGCGCCACCGAGTTCCCGCTCACCGCGGTGGCCGGCGGCGGGTGGATCACGCTCAACACCACCACCGGGGCGCTCGGCCGGGAGGAGCTGGCCCGGGTGGCCGCGATGTACCGCTCGGTGCTGGCGGCGATGGCCGCCGACCCGTTCGGCGACGCCGTGGCGGTCCACCTGCCGGCCGGTGAGCGGGAGCGGCTGCTCGCGCTCGGCACGGCCACGGCGCACCGCCCGGTGCGCGGCACCCTGCACGAGGCGTTCGCCGCGCAGGCGACCCGGACGCCCGACGCGGTCGCGCTGACCGGCGGCGGCACGGAGCTGACCTACCGGGAGCTGAACGAGCGGGCCAACCGGCTCGCCCACCGCCTGGTCGCGCTGGGCGCAGGCCCGGACGCGGTGGTCGGTGTCTCGCTGGAGCGCGACGAGGACCTCGTGCCGGCCCTGCTGGGGGTGCTGAAGTCCGGTGCGGCGTACCTGCCGCTGGACCCGGCGAACCCGGTGGAGCGGCTCGGCTACATGCTGGCCGACGCCCGCTCGCCGATCCTGGTGAGCCGGGGCGAGCCGGCGGCCCGGCTGGCGGGTTCCTTCGGGGGCGCGCTGGTGGACCTGGACGAGGAGGCGGCCGCCCTGGCGGCGCTGCCGGTCACCGACCCGGTCACCGCGACCGTGCCGGACCACCTGAGCTGCGTGATCTACACCTCCGGCTCGACCGGTCTGCCGAAGGGCGTGACGCTGACGCACGGCAACGTGCTGCGGCTGTTCACCGCGATCCAGGACCGGATGCGCTTCACCGACGAGGACGTGAGCGCGCAGTCGCACTCCTACGCCTTCGACTTCTGCGTCCAGGAGATGTGGAGCGCCCTGCTGCACGGCGGCCGTCTGGTGATGGTGCCGCCGCTGGTGGGCCGCTCGCCGGAGGACCTGCTGGACCTGCTGGTCCGGGAGCGGGTCACGGTGCTCTGCCAGATCCCGTCGGCCTTCCGCGGCCTGGCCGGACTGGCGGGCGCGGGCGATCCGCGGATCGACGAACTCTCGCTGCGTGCCGTGGTGTTCGGCGGCGAGCGGCTGGAGGTCGCGGAGCTGCGGCCGTGGGTGGACCGGGTCGGCCTGGAGCGGACGATGCTGGTGAACCAGTACGGTCCGACCGAGATCACCGTGCACTGCACGTACCACGTGCTGCGCCCGGAGGACTTCGAGCACACCTCGCGCAGCCTGCTCGGCGCGAACCTGGACGACCTGTCGATCCACCTGCTGGACGCGGCCGGGCACCTGGTGCCCGTCGGCGTGCCGGGCGAGCTGTTCGTCGGCGGCCCGGGCGTGGCCCGCGGCTACCTGGACCGGCCCGGGCTGACCGCCGAGCGTTTCGTGCCGGACCCGTTCGGCCCGGCCGGCGCGCGGATGTACCGCACCGGCGACCTCGGGCGGCGGCTGGCGGACGGCAGCATCGAGTTCCTCAACCGGGCGGACAACCAGATCAAGATCCGCGGCTACCGGGTCGAGCTGGGCGAGATCGAGGCGGCGCTGCGTGAACGCGTCGAGCTGCTGGACGCGGTCGTCGTGGTGCGGGCCAACCCGCAGGGCGAGAAGTCGCTGATCGCCTACGTGGTCGGCGACGGCCGGGAGGCCGATCCGGTGCTGCTGCGCAAGCACCTGGCCGAGAGCCTGCCGGAGTACATGGTGCCGTCGGCCTTCGTGGTGCTGGACGCGCTGCCGCTGAACGCCAGCGGGAAGATCAACTTCAGTGCGCTGCCGCAGCCCGACCTGGCGGCCTTCGGGTCCGCCGCCTTCGTCGCCCCGCGCACCCCGGCCGAGGAGCGGCTGGCCGCGATCTGGGCCGAGGTGCTGGGCCTCGCCCGGGTCGGCGTCGAGGACAGCTTCTTCGACCTCGGCGGCGACTCGATGCGGGCGGTGCGGCTGGTCGGCGCCCTGCGGGCGGCCGGGTTCGACGTGTCGATCCCGGACGTGTTCCAGCTGCGCACGATCGCCGCGCTGGCCGGGAAGGCGGCCGCCACGGCCGGGCGGTCGCTGGTGCGGGCGGTGGCGCCGTTCGCGCTGATCGACGGGCGCGACCGGGCGAAGCTGCCAGCCGACGTGGTCGACGCGTACCCGATGTCGCAGGTGCAGACCGGCATGCTGGTGGAGATGCTGGCCGCCGGGTCGCCGCACGGGCGGAGCCTCTACCACAACCTCAACTCGTTCATGATCCGCGACGAGCGGCCGTTCGACGCGGCGGCGCTCCAGCGGGCGGTGGACACCGTGGTGGCCCGGCACGACATCCTGCGCACCTCGATGCACCTGGACGGCTTCGCCCGCCCGATGCAGCTGGTGCACGCCACCGCGCCGTACCCGGTGCGGACGGTCGACCTGCGCGGCCTGCCGGAGGCGGAGCAGCTCGCGACCAAGCGCGGATACCTGCGCCAGGAGCAGGAGTTCCGCTTCGACCTGGCCACCGCGCCGCTGATGCGGATCTCGGCCGTGGTCGAGTCGGACGCCGCCTGGCGGCTCAACTTCACCTACAACCACGCCATTTCGGAGGGCTGGAGCTACAACTCGCTGCTGATGGAGGTGCTGGAGTGCTACCGGAGCCTGCGCGACGGTGCCGAGCCGGCGCCGTACGAGGCGCCCGCCGTGCGCTACGCGGACTTCGTCGCCGCCGAGCTGGCCTCCCTGGCCGACCCGGGTGACCAGGAGTTCTGGCAGGACCTGGTGGACACCCACACCCCGGTGGCGATCCCGGAGGGCTGGGCGCGGCCCGGGGACGCGCCGCGGAGCCACGCCGTGCAGGTGCCGTTCGAGGACCTGGAGGAGGGGCTGCGCCGGCTGGCGGGCGAGGCCCGGACCTCGATGAAGAGCGTGCTGCTCGCCGTCCACCTCAAGGTGCTGGGCATGCTGTCGGCGGAGGAGTCCTTCCACACGGGTGTGGTCTACCACGGCCGGCTGGAGGCTCCGGGTGCGGACCGGGTGCTGGGCATGCACCTCAACACCCTGCCGTTCCCGGCCACCCGGGGCGGCGCGGCGACCTGGCGCGAGCTGGTGGAGCGGGTGTACGCCCGGGAGACCGAGATCTGGGCCCGCCGCCGCTACCCGCTGCCCGCGATCCAGCGGGCCGCCGGGAACAGCCGCGAGCTGCTGTCGATCCTGTTCGAGTACCTGGACTTCCACCACGTCGACACCGACACCGTGGACGTCGCCGAGGGCCTGAACGACGGCGTCAACGAGTTCACCCTGAACGTCGTCCCGAACCGGGGGAAGTTCAACCTCAGCACCTCGACCGCCGTGATCGGCGCCGAGCAGCTGGACCGGCTGGGCCGGATGTACCGGCTGGTGCTGGAGGCGATGGCCGCCGACCCGGACGGGGACGCCGCCGCCTCCTACCTGCCGGAGGAGCCGCAGGCCGCGACCGGGCCGGCCGCGGAGCCGCTCACCCCGGAGCTGTTCGCGGCCCGGGCCGGGGCGGCCCCGGAGGCGACCGCGGTGGTCGTGGACGGCGCCGCCGTCAGCTACCGCGAACTGGCCGGCCGGGCCGGCCGGATCGCCCGGCGGCTGCTCGCCGCGGGCGTCCGGCCCGGGGACGAGGTCGGCATCCGCGCCGCCGAGCCGCTGTCCGCCCTGTACGGCATCTGGCAGGCCGGGGCGGTCTACACCGACGCGCCCGCCCCCGGCGGCCCCGTGGTGACGGACGACCTCGCGGAGGGCACCGGCGGCACGGAGGACGCGCCGGGGACCGCCCCGCTGCCGCCCACCGAGCCGGACCGCGCCGCCTGGGTCGTCGAGCGGGACGGCACGCGGGTCACGGTGAGCCACCGGGAGCTGCACGCGCAACTGGAGGCCGGTCGCGGGACCGTCGGCTCCGGCGGCCGGGCGGCCTGGCTGGTGGCCGGGATCACCGGGGCGGACGCGCACCTGGCGCTCACCACCGGTGCCCGCGCGGTGCTGGCCCCGGCGGAGGACGCCGCCGCGCTGGTCGCGCTGGTCGACCGGCAGCGGATCACCCACCTGCTGGCCGCTCCGGCCGGCTGGGCCGGGCTGCTGGCGGCGGGCTTCGACCACTACGCGGTCACCGCGCTGGTCGACGGCGAGCCCTCGGAGGAGCTCGCGGAGGAGCTGCTCGACCGCGCCCAGCGGCTGATCTCCGTGCGCGGCACGGTCGTCGAGGAGATATAGGGCCCCTATAGTGCCGCTCCCGAAGATACCCGTGCATGGATTCTCCCCCAACGAAAATGGAGCTTCGCGGTCATGAAGACTGCCATCGAAGGATCCGACCGGTTCCGCGAGATTCTGGATCGTCTGGGCCGGATGTCCATCGACGACTACTACAACCCGTACCGGATGTTCGAGTGGCCGGAGGAACTCCCCTCCGACCAGCTGTGGATGAGCAAGGAACTGATCAGCCTCCACGGCACCCCGGCGTTCGACGAGCTCGACCGGGAGCAGCTGCTGCGGCTCGCCCGCTGGGAGAGCGTCAATTTCTACAGCCTCAATGTGCACGGAATCCGTGAGCTGCTGATCGAGGTCGTCAACCGGGTGCACATGCCCGGATTCGAGGCGCCCTCGGAGTTCTTCCACCACTTCATCGGTGAGGAGAACGAGCACATGTGGTTCTTCGCCGAGTTCTGCCGCCGCTACGGGAAGAAGATCTACCCGTTCCCCCGGGTCAAGACGACCGTCCCCGGCGACGAGGCGACCGAGAACTTCCTGGTCTTCGCGCGGATCCTGCTGTTCGAGGAGATCGTCGACTTCTACAACGCCTACATGGCCGACGACGCGACGCTGCCCGAGACGGTCCGCCAGGTCAACCGGATCCACCACCGCGACGAGTCCCGGCACATCGCCTTCGGGCGCGAGCTGGTCTCGCTGCTGTACGCGGAGCTGAAGCGGACCAAGAACGAGGAGGAGCTCGCCGGGGTCGAGCGCTACCTCAAGGAGTACATCCAGTTCTGCCTGCACTCCTTCTACAGCCTCAACGCCTACGAGGACGCCGGCCTGGACGACCCGCTGGCCGTGCGCGCGGCCGTCATGCGCGACCCCAACCGCCGCGCGTTCGAGCGGAAGATGGTGCGCAAGCCGGTCTCGTTCATGGTGAAGTCCGGCATCTTCAAGGACGCCGAGCTGCTCGCCCCGGCGGCGGTCTGACGGATGCGGACCGAGACCCTGCGCCCCCCGTTCAGCACGGAGGGCGGATTCGCCACCCTCGGCCCCGAGCCGACCGAGCTGGTCCGGCTGCTGGACGAGACCTTCCGCGAGTGGGCGCTGCGTGACGGCGCCCGCCCGATGACGGCCCCGGCACTGCTGCCGGTGGCCGGGCTCGCCAAGCTCGACTTCTACCAGAACTTCCCCCAACTGGCCCTGGTCGCGAGCAGGTTCGACCTCGCCGACGGCCGTCCGGCCCCGGTCGCGGCGGCCGCCGCCGGGGCCGTCCCGGGGGCGGACCTGGACCCGGCGGCGCTCGCCCTGCCCTCCACCGTCTGCTACGGCGTCTACCTGGGCCACGCCGGCACCGTGCTCGCGGAGGACACCTCGGTCACCCTGGTCGGCCAGTGCTTCCGCAACGAGGAGCACTACGACGGGCTGCGCCGGCTGATGTCCTTCCGGATGCGGGAGGTGGTGGCGCTCGGCAGCGCCGGTTTCGCCCAGCGGCACGTCGACCACTACGCGGACCTCGTCGGGCGGTTCGCCCGCGCGATCGGTCTGCCGGTGGTCAAGGAGGCCGCGACCGACCCGTTCTTCGACCGGGAGGGCCCGCGCGCCCTGATGCAGCGGCTGGTCCCGGTCAAGTACGAGTTCCTGTACGGCGGCACGGCCATCGCCTCGGTCAACACCCACCGCAACTTCTTCGGCGAGCGCTGCGACATCGGCCTCGAGGGGCAGGAGGGGCCGGCCTTCACCAGCTGCGTCGGCTTCGGCTTCGAACGCTGGGTGCACGCGCTGGCCGACCACTTCGCCGGGGACTGGGACGCGGCGCTCACCGCCGTCGCCCGTGCGCGGGCCGATGTCGGCTAGGCCGATGTCGGCTGGGCCGAGGCCGCTCCGGGGCACCGACGGGATCCCCGCGGAGGGAGCCGTCCGGGTCGGCGTGGACATCGTCCGCACCGACCGGGTCCGGGACCTCCTGCGCGACCACGGTCCCGGCATCCTGACCACCATGCTGACCGCGCGCGAACTCGCCGACAGCGCCACCGCGGTGGGCCTCGACCTGCTCACCGCGAGCGGGCGGATCGCCGCCAAGGAGGCGGTCTTCAAGCTGCTGCGCGCCCGCGACATCGTGCTCCCGTGGCTGGAGGTCGAGGTCAGCCGGCAGCCCGGCGGCGCCCCCCGGGCGACGCTCAGCGGCCGGATCGCCGCGCTCGCCGAGGAGGCGGGCGTGCACGCCATCGACATCAGCATCAGCCACGACGGGGACTACGCGGTCGCGATGGCGGTCTCCAGCCCGACCCGTACCACCAGACAGGACCGTCCGGCCCCGGACGGCACCGAGAGCGAGGAGGACACCGTGCCGACGCCCCTGCAGCGGCTGGAGCAGTGGATCCTGGACAAGAATCCGCAGTACACCGAGATCGACCCGGACCTCGACCTGATCGAGAACCGGCTGGTCGACTCGCTGGCCTTCGCCGAGTTCGTCTACCTGCTCGGCCGCCTCACCGAGGTCCCGGTCGACGTCCAGAACCTGGACATCGAGGACTTCCGCACGCTGCGCCGCGTGGCCGACAAGTACCTGCTCGCCGGCGTCGACTGATGGGGGCCGAGATGCGCTACGCGGAGGACTTCGCCCCCGGCGACACCTTCGACCTCGGCAGCGTCGAGGTCACCGCGGACGAACTGCTGGCGTTCGCCGCCGAGTTCGACCCGCAGCCGTTCCACCTCGGCGAGGAGTTCGGCGAACGGCACGGCTTCGGCGGGCTGATCGCCAGCGGCTGGCACACCGCGGCCATGTTCCAGCGGCTCTACGTCGACGGCCTGCTCAGCGGGGCCGCGGTCGCGGCCTCGCCCGGCGTCGACGAACTGCGCTGGTTCAGCCCGGTGCGACCCGGCGACGTGCTGCGCGGCACCGCGACCGTGGTCGGCGGACCGGGGCCCTCGCTCAGCCGCCCGGACTGCTCGGTGCTGCGGCACCGGTGCGAACTCACCGACACCTCGGGCCGTCCGGTGTTCCGGATGACCCTGCACGTGCTGTTCCGCAAACGGCCCCGCGAGGAGGCGAACGCATGACGCGGGTCGACGAGGCACCGGCGGCGGTGGCCGGCGGGCCGCGGATGACCGAACCGGTCACCGCGGGCGCGGCCGGACTCCCGGACGACACCCCCGTCCTGGAGCGCCACCCCGGTCTGCGCTACTTCCGGGCCCGGCTCGGCGGCACCACCCTGCTGGACGTCCCGGCGCCCGCCGGTGGCGCCCGGATCGTCGCCAAGTGCGAGTTCGAGAACCCCACCGGCTCGGTCAAGGACCGGGTGGCGTACGCGCTGCTCTGCCGCGCCGTGCTGGAGCACGAGGGCCCGGGGCCGCTGAAGCTGCTGGACTACTCCGGCGGCAGCCTGGTCCGCTCCTTCGGGCAGCTGGGCCGGATCACCGGGATCCCGATGCGGTTCGCCGTGCCGAGCACGATCCCGGACAGCTGGCTGCGGCAGATCACCGCCAGCGGGGTGCGGGTCGACCCGGTCCCGGTGGAGCTCGGCATCGCCGGGATCATCGACCGGGCCTTCGCCGCCAAGGCCGAGGACCCGTCCTGGACCCTGCTGCACCAGATGCGCAACCAGGCCAACGTGGCCGTGCACGAGTGGAGCACCGGCCAGGAGATCCTCGCGCAGCTGGACGGCCGCCGGCCCACCCACTGGGTGGCGGCGATCGGCACCGGCGGCACCCTCACCGGCGTCGCCCGGGCCCTGCGCCGGGAGTTCCCGGACCTGGTGGTCCTCGGCAACACCCCCGGCGAGATGCCGTACGGCACCGAGGGCCCGCCCAACGGGCTCACCAAGTTCGCCGGCTCCGGCGGCCTGGGTCACGGGGTGCGCCAGCCCTTCGTGGCCGGCCTGGCCGCCGACGCGGACCACCGCAGCGTCGGGTACGGCGCGGCACTGGACGCGATGGTCCGCTTCGAGGCCCGCACCGGGCTGCGGATCGGTACCTCGGCCGCCGCCAACTGGCAGGTGGCCTGGGAGACGGCGGCGGCGCTCGGCCCCGACGACCTGGTGGTGACGGTGTTCCCGGACGCCGGTGCCGCCGAGGAGTGGGAGCGGGCGTATGCCCGGGCGGCGTCCTGAGCGGTTGCCGGCACGGGCGGTCGCGACCGCCCGCGAGGACCTGGACGTGATCGTGGCCCGGGACCCGTCGGTGCGGCGGCGCCGGGAGGCGTTGCTGCACCCGGCGCTGCCCGCGCTGTGGACGTACCGGCTCGCGCACGGGCTGCACCTGCGCGGGCACCGGCTGGCCGCCCGGCTGGTCGGCAACCTGGGCCGGCTGGCGTCCGGCGGGGTGGAGATCCACCCCGGGGCCACGCTCGGCCGGCGGGTCTTCGTCGACCACGGCGCCGGCGTGGTGATCGGCGAGATGGCGGTGGTCGGCGACGACGTCACCATCTACCACCAGGTCACCCTCGGTGCCGTGGGCTGGTGGCGCGACAACGGCCGGGCCCCCGGCGCCCGGCGGCACCCCGTCGTCGGCGACCGGGTGGTGCTGGGCGCCGGTGCCACGGTGCTCGGGCCGGTCCTGATCGGCGACGACGCACTGATCGGCGCCGGGGCCCTCGTCACCGAGGACGTCCCGGCGGGCGCCCGGGTGACCGCGCCGCCCGGCCTGGTCACCGTCCGCCGCCCGGGACCGGGGGCGGAACCGGACCTCACCCTGGAGGAGAGCATTGAGTACGCCGCCGACCACTGACGACCGGCTGGCCCGGGGCCTGGCCGAAATGGCCAGGATCACCGGCGGGCACACCCCGCACCTCGACGCGGTCGACGGCATCGCGCCGGACCTCGCCCGGTACGCGGCGGAGTTCGCGTTCGGGGACATCTACGCCCGGGGCGGGCTGACCACCCCGGAACGCCAGCTGGTCACCCTCGGTGTGCTCGCCGCCCTCGGCGACGCCGAGCCGCAGCTGGCCGCCCACGTCCGGGCGGCGTTCACGGTGGGCCTGACCGTCGAGCAGGTGGTCGAGGCGGTGATGCACATCGTGCCGTTCGCCGGCTTCCCGCGCGCCCTGAACGCCATGACGGTGGTGGAACGCGTGGTCGCCGAGCAGCGGGGCACCACGCGCTAGCGGATCGTGATCGCGCCGTGGTCGGTGCGGACGGTGATCGTGCGGCTCGCGTTGCGGTCGACCGGCAGGTTGATCTGCGGCGGGGTGCCCGCGGTGCTGCGGGCGTCGATCGAGTACTCGGCCCCGCCGGGCACCGAGAGGTCGGCGCCGCCGTCGCCGGTGGTGATCTCCACACCGGTGGGCGGGGCCGCGAAGGCGGCCCGGACGGTGCCGTTCCCGGTGCTGATCCGGACGCCGGGCGAGCGGCTGTCGGTCACCGTCACGCTGCCCGAGTCGCTGCGCAGCGCCAGCGGACCGGCCGAGCCCACGACGCGGATCGTCCCGCTGCGGCTGGTCAGGTCCAGTGCGCCGCCGAGGCCGCTCGCGGCGATCTCGCCGGCGGCGGACTCGACCGAGGCGGCCAGCCCGGCCGGCACGGTGACCCGCAGTTGCAGGGAGCACTCCGCCCCGCACTCGGTCCGGACCAGCACCTCGCCACCGGCGGTGCTGACCGTGACCCCGGGCTCCGCCCCCAGGTAGCTGCCGGTGGCCGACACCCGCACCACCGAGTCGTCGCCCGGGGTCAGGGCGACCCCGGCGCTGCCGGCCTCGATCCGCAGTCGGGTGCTGTCGGCGGCGTCGGCGCGCAGGGTCCCGGCGTAGTGGCGCTCGGAGGAGAGCAGCGAGACGACTCCCCAGGAGGCGGCGGCGACGGAGAGGGCCAGGACGGCGAGCCCGGCGGTGACGATCCACCGGGCACGGGCGGGCGTCGTCCCGTTCGGGCCGGGCTCGGCAGTGATCTCAGGCTCCCAGGTAGCGCAGGACGGCCAGCACCCGGCGGTGCCCGCCGTCCACCTTCGGCAGGTCGAGCTTGGTGAAGATGCTGTTGATGTGCTTGCCGACGGCGCTCATGCTGATCGTCAGGCCCTCGGCGATGTCGGTGTTGGACGCGCCCTCGGCCATCAGCTTCAGCACGTCCAGCTCGCGGGCGCTGAGCGCGGCCAGCGGGTCGCGCCGGCCGCCGCGGGCCAGCAGCTGCTTGACCACCTCGGGGTCGAGCACGGTCTCCCCGGCACCGATCCGCTCCAGGGCCGCGACGAAGTCGTCGACGTCGTCGACCCGGTCCTTCAGCAGGTAGCCGATGCCGCTGCCGCCGCTGCCGACCAGTTCGACGGCGTACCGCTCCTCGACGTACTGGGAGAGCACGAGCACCCCGGTCCCGGGCCGTTCGGCGCGGATCGCGAGCGCGGCGCGCAGGCCCTCGTCGACGAAGGTCGGCGGCATCCGGACGTCGGTGACGACGACGTCGGGGTGGTGCTCGGCGACGGCGCGCAGCAGGGCCTCGCCGTCGGCGACGGCGGCGACGACCTCCAGGCCGGCCTCGGTGAGCAGCAGCGCGATGCCCTGCCGCAGCAGGGTGGAGTCCTCGGCGATCACTACCCGCATTGCACATCCACTTCGATCAGGGTCGGTCCGCCCGCGGGGCTGGTCACCCGCAGCCGGCCGTCCACGGCGGCGACCCGTCCGGCCAGTCCGGACAGCCCGCTGCCCCCGGCGGGGTCGGCGCCCCCGCGGCCGTCGTCGCCGATGGTAACGGTGAGCCGGTCGCCGGCCCGGCGGATCTCCACCCAGGCGCTGCCGGCCCGGGCGTGCTTGGCGACGTTGGTCAGCGCCTCGCTGACCACGAAGTAGGCGACGGCCTCGACGGCGGCGGGCGGGCGCGGTTCGGCCCGGACGTCGAGCCGGACGGGGACGGGGGAGCGGGCGGCGACGGCGGAGAGCGCGGCCTCCAGGCCCCGGTCGGTGAGCACCGGCGGGTGCAGGCCGCGGGCCAGGTCGCGCAGTTCGGCGATGGCGGCGCGGGCGTCGGTGCGGGCCTGTTCGACGATCTGCCGGGTGTCGTCGTCGCCGCTCCTCCGCAGCCGGGAGACGGCCCGGCCGAGGGTCATCGAGACGGCGACCAGGCGCTGTTGGGCGCCGTCGTGCAGATCGCGTTCGATCCGGCGGCGCTCCTCCTCCACGGCGCGCACCAGTTGGGCCCGGCTCTCGGTCAGTTCCTCGACCCGGCGGGTGAGTTGCTGGTCCCGGGGAGGGGCGAGCAGGGCGCGCGCGAGTGCGGTGTCCAGGGCGCGCAGGGCCAGGACCGCGGGCGGTGAGAGGAAGAACCCGGTGAGCGCCGCGGCGAGGGCCACGAGCAGGGCGGTCCCGGTGCTGTCCACGGTGAGCGGGCCGAGCACGGCGTGCCCGTCGGGCAGCCGGGACCAGTAGGCGGGGAGGGCGAGCAGGGTGAGCGGGACGGCCCAGGCGAGGACCGCGCCGCCGTTGGTGAGTACGGACAGCGGCAGCAGGGCGAGGAAGTAGCCGGCCTGCCGCCGGGTGCCGCGGTCGGTGGCGAGGGCGCGGGCGGAGCGCAGCGGGGCCGCGGCGGAGAGCCCGGGGAGCGGTGGGGCGGGGAGGTCGGGGCCGCCGGTGGCGGCGTGTCGGGCGCGTTCGGCCGCGGCGAGGAGGTGCAGGGCCCGGCCGGCGAGGAGGACGACCGGCAGGCCGGTCAGGGCGACCGGCAGCAGGCAGATCCCGGTCACCAGGGTGAGCAGGACGGCGAGTCCGGCGAAGGCGGCGAGGCCGTCGGTGGCGAGGTGGGCGCCGGCGCGCCACAGGTCCGGTGCCGCCGGTCCCCGGCGCGGCCGCCGGGACGGTCGTGCGGTCCCGCTCGCCGACGTCACCCGGATCCCCTCCCCGACCGCTGGCCGGGACGGTGCCCGGGTCGTGCTCCGGCCGCCTGCCGGACGGGTGCCCGGGGCGTTTCCCGGGCGGTGATCCGGGCGGTGTTCCGGGGCCGGGCGCGGTTGCCCCGGCACCCCGGACTCTACGGCCTTTGCGCAGGTCAGTCCCAGCCGTTGTTCATGGCGACGACGACGGTGCCGCCCGGGGCGGCCTCGACGCCGGCGGTGATGCCCAGGCCGTCGGCGACGGAGGCGGCGGTGGTCGGGAGGTGGGTGACCGCGGTGGCGGTGGCGGGCCCGGCGAACGCGGCGGCGGCGAGCAGGAGGCCGGCGGCCGGGGAGAGACGACGGGCGAGGAAGGCGGTGCTGGTCACGGTGGAACCCCCAGTGTCGGTGCGTCGGTGTCGTCGATGCACCAGATCCAATGTGTTTGCGGCGGTTTCGCGCGGTTCGGCGCGTTTCCTGCCGTCTGGAATCGATCCTCACACGGGGCGGAACGGGGTGTCAGCAGATCCCGGAGCCATGGTGCTGCCATGGCAGGGTGTTGCCAGGGGGGGCTCCGCGGGGGTCAGTCCGACATGGCCACCAGGACCCGTCGGGCCCCGGTGAACGGGCGCCGTCCGTGTGCGACCAGCACATTGTCGATCAGCAGGACGTCGCCCCGGCGCCAGTCGACGTCCACCGCCGCGGCGAGGCCCCGGTCGCGGACCTGGACCACGTCCTCGGCCGGGATCGGCGAGCCGTCGGCGAAGGTCACCGACTGCGGCAGTTGGTCGGCCGGCAGCAGCCGGGCCAGGGCGGCGGCGGTCTCGTCGCCGAGGGCGGCGGGGTGCCACTGGTCGGACTGGTTGAACCACACCTCGGCGCCGGTGCGCGGGTGGCGGACGGTGGCCGGCCGGTGCTGGGTGACCCGGAGGCCGCCGTCCCGGCGCCACTCGGCCTCGGCGCCCGCGGCGGCGAGGAAGGAGTCCACCCGGTCGCGCTCGTCGGTCTCGAAGGTGTCCTGCCAGCTCTTGCCGAGACCGAGGCCGCCGTGCAGGTTCTGGGTGTACCGGACGCCGCCGGCGAAGCGCTCGCGCACCGCGTCGTCCAGCGACTCCAGCCACAGCGCCGCGTCGACCACCGGGGTGGCGCCGCCGGTCTCCGCCGCGGTGACGCAGCAGAAGGCCAGCCGGCTCGGCCAACTGTGCGCGTAGGAGAGCTCGTTGTGCATCGAGATGGTGAACTCGGCCGGGTACTCGGTGGAGGTGTAGACGTTCTTGCCGACCTTGGTGCGCGGGGAGTTGCCGTGCACATAGGCGAGCCGGTTGGGCAGCAGCCGGTCCAGCACCTCGTCGACCCGCTCCTCGGTCACGCCGAAGCCGCGGAACACCAGCGCCTTCTCCCGGTCGAGCAGCGCCTGCGGGTCACCCTCGGCGGCGAGCCGGGACAGCAGCC
The DNA here is from genome assembly GCF_044748625.1 of Kitasatospora sp. NPDC089913. Classification (NCBI taxonomy): domain Bacteria; kingdom Bacillati; phylum Actinomycetota; class Actinomycetes; order Kitasatosporales; family Streptomycetaceae; genus Kitasatospora; species Kitasatospora sp. NPDC089913. Next base: position 224,821 of record NZ_JBIVGI010000006.1, read on the forward strand.
CGTCGACGCCCGGCGCACCGGTCTCCGGGTAGATCTCGTACGGCTTCCAGCCAGTGCCCGTGCCCATCGTGGGAGCCCCTTCGTCTCGCTCGGTGCCACCCGGACCGGTGGCCGCCGGACAGGATCGCGGGGGGTTCTATACCCGGCCGATATCCGCGCCGCCGCCGCGGCCGGGCCCGGCCCGCCGTCCGGTCGTATAGGGACGGGATAGGCGGGACGGCCAGGCTCCGGACATGACCGACCTGATCGCCCCCGGGGCGACCGACGCCGACGGCCGGAACGATCCGCGACCCGACCCGCCGCTGCGCGCGAACAAGGACTTCCTCCGACTCTGGATCGGCGCGGGCGTCTCCCGCTTCGGCTCCACCGTCAGCATGGTGGCGTATCCGATGCTGGTGCTCTGGCAGACCGGCTCGGCGACCGCCACCGGCGCGGTGGGCTTCGCCGCGACCCTGCCCAATCTGCTGGTCCAGCTGCCGGCCGGGGCGCTGGTGGACCGCTGGGACCGCCGCCGGGTGATGCTCTGGTGCGACCTCGTCCGGCTGCTCGCCTTCGCCGCGGTGGCGGTGGCGGCCTGGCACGGGGCGGTGTGGCTGCCGCTGGTGCTGGCCGCCGCCTTCGTCGAGGGCACCCTGGGCATCCTGTACGGGACCGCCGAGCAGGCGGCCGTGCGCAGTGTCGTCCCGGTCGGTCAGCTGCCGGCCGCGCTGTCGCAGAACCAGGCCCGGGGCGCGGCGATCGGCCTGCTCGGGCAGCCGCTCAGCGGCCTGGTGTTCACCCTGGTCCGCTGGCTGCCGTTCGCCCTGACGGCGGCCCTCAACGCGGTCGCCCTGGTCTGCCTGGTGCTGATCCGCCGGGATCTGCGCCCGGTCAGGTCGGAGCCGCCCAAGCGGCTGCACGTGGACATCAAGGACGGTCTGGTCTGGCTCTGGCGGCGGCGCTTCCTGCGGATCATGACGGGGGTCTTCGCCGGCAGCAACCTGGTGTTCCAGGTGCTGGGCCTGACCCTGATGGTGGTGATCAAGGAGAACGGCGGCACCCCGACGACGCTGGGCGTGGTGTCGGCGGTCGGCGGGACCGGCGCCCTGCTGGGCGCGCTGGCCGCGGGCTGGTGGTCGGCGCGGTTCGGCCTGTACACCACGGCGGTGCTCGGCCATCTGATCTGGCTGGTGCTGATCCCGCTGCTGGCCGTGCAGCACGACGTGGTGGTGATCGCGGCGGTGGCGACGGTGGTGATGTTCGTCGCCAGCGTGTTCAACGTCTCCGGCAGCGTCTACATGGCGAGGACCACGCCGGAGGAGCTGCAGGGGCGGGTGATGGGCACCTCGGCCTTCCTGACCTCGGGGGCGAACGCGCTCGGCTCGCTGCTGGGCGGCTACGCGCTGGCCCACCTCGGCGCCGCCCGGACCGGGCTGGCCATCGGCGCGGTGCTGCTGGTGCTGACCCTGACGGTCGCGCTGAGCCCGACGGTCCGGGCGGAGACCCGCGGCTGAGCCCGGGGCCGGGCGGAGACCCGCGGCCGAGCCCCGGTCCGGTCCGCCCGTACGACGCGGACGCGCCCGGGCCCGGCCGCGGGGGATCCCACGGCCGGGCCCGGGCGCACCGGACCGGCTCAGCCCGTCGGGCGGAGGTTGACCACCGCGCGGGCGAGGCCGCGCCAGGGGTCCGGGTAGTCGTGCCGGGAGTCGTCGCCGAGGCCGGCGGTGAGCAGCAGCACCAGCTCGGGCAGCCGGTAGGCGGAGCCGCCGGGCCGTCCGGCGACGGGCTCCAGCAGCCGGGCGTCGACCAGCTCCTCCAGGGCACCCTCGACGGTGACCTCGGGCAGCCGGAGCAGCCGGGCGGCGGCCTCGGCGGGGAAGGCGCCGGTGCCGAAAGCGGACAGCGCGGGCAGGACCCGCCGGGTCCGCTCGTCGACGCCGTCCAGCGAGCGCAGCAGGCTCTCGCGGACCCGGAGTTCGCCGAAGCTCAGCTCGTCGAGCCGGGTGTCGGGGTCGGCCAGCCGGTCGGCCAGCCGGGCCGCGGACCACGACGGCCGGGCGGCCAGCCGGACCCCGGCGATCCGGACGGCCAGCGGCAGTCCGGCGCAGGCGGCGGCGATCTCCCGGGCGGCCCGCGGGTCGGCCCCGATCCGCTCCCCGGCGACGGCGGCGAGCAGGTCCGTCGACTCGTCCGCGGTGAACGGCGCGAGCACGGTGGTGTCGCGGGCCGAGGCACCGGTCAGGTGCCGGCGGCTGGTGACGATGACGGCCGCGTCCGGTCCGGTGGGCATCAGCGCGGTGATCCGGCCGGTGCCGGGCGCGTTGTCGAGCAGCACGAGCAGCCGGCGGCCGGCGCTGTGGGTGCGGTAGAGCCGGGTGAGTTCGTCCAGGCCGAGGTCGCGTCCGGCCGGTTCGACGCCGAGCGCGCGCAGGAAGCAGGTCAGGACCTCGGCCGGGTCCTTGGCAGCACTCTCGCCGTCGCCGAGGTCGGCGTACAGCTGGCCGTCGGGGAACCGCTCGCGCAGCAGGTGCGCGGCGTGCACGGCGAGCGCGGACTTGCCGATGCCGGCCGGGCCGGTGAGGAAGGCGCGCCGGGTGCGGGCGATCGGGTGCGGCTCCACCAGGTCGAGCAACCGGTCGAGTTCGTGCTGCCGGCCGGTGAAGTCGGGCAGGTCCGGCGGCAGCATGGCGGGGGCGGCGGGCCGCAGCGCGACCGGTTCGGACACCGGTTCGGGCGCGTGCTGCGCGAGGCTGCCGTCCAGCACGCCCATGTGGACGCCGGCCAGCTCCTCGCCGGGGTCGACGCCGAGCTCCTCGGCGAGGATCCGGCGCCCGGAGTGGAAGACGGCGAGCGCGTCGGACTGCCGGCCGCAGCGGTAGAGGGCGGTCATCAGCTGGGCCCGCATCCGCTCGCGCATCGGGTGCTCGGCGGTCAGGCCGGTCAGGTCGGGCACCAGCCGGTGGTGCCGGCCGAGTGCCAGCTCGGCCTCGAACCAGTCCTCCAGGGCCGCGAGGTGCAGCTCCTCCAGCCGCGGCCGCTCGACGTCGGCGAGGTGCTCGGTGACGTTGGTGAGGGCCGGGCCGCGCACCAGGTCCAGCGCGCTGCGCAGTTCGCGGGCCGCCTCGGCCCAGCGGCGGCCGGCCAGTGCCGTCCGGCCGGCCCCGGCGGAGCGCTCGAACTCGGTGAGGTCGAGCCCGGCCCGGTCGGCCCGCAGCAGGTAGCCGCGCGGGCGGCGGACCAGTTCGACGTCGGGGCCGAGCCGCTTGCGCAGCCGTGAGACGTAGGTGTAGATCTGCGCGCTCATCGTGGTCGGCGGGTCCCACGCCCACAGCATGCTGCTCAGCCGGTCGTCCGAGACGGTCTGCCCGTCGGCGAGGATCAGCGTGGCCAGCACGGTGTGCACCTTCGTGCCGGGCAGTTCGACCATCCTGCCGTCGTCGTCGTGGACCTCCACCGGACCCAGGACACCGAGGTGCATGTCTCCCCCTGCTGTTTGTGGACGATGAGCCGACGGGCGGAGGAATCCGGCACCGGTGTGCCGGCTTTCCGCCCAGCAGCGATTCTGTGCGCACATTTCGGCGGGGGGCAGGTGTGACGACCGTCAGGACCGTGACGTGGCAGGGTGTGGCCACGGGGGGGAACGGTCGGGGGCTCAGCCCACGAGGCCGGGGTCGACCCAGCCCTGGAGCAGCGCCATCATTCCGGCCTGGAACTTCGTCCGGGCACCCAACTGGGCTGCCAGGTCGGCGGTTTCCCGGCGGACGGTGCGCACCGACACGTCCAGTCGGCGGGCGATCATCTCGTCCGTGTGGCCCTTGGCGAGCAGGACCACGATCGCCTGGGAGCGCGGCGACAGTCCCGGTCCGGCGGTGGCGGGCGTGTCGAGGGCGGGCTGCGAGCTCTGCCAGACCCGTTCGAAGAGTTCGCAGAGCGCGCTGACCACGCCGTGGCCGCGCAGCACCAGGGCGCCCTTGCGGCTCTCCGCCGGGTCGACCGGCACGATCGCGGTGGCGCGGTCGTAGATCACCATCCGCGGCGGCAGCGTCGGCGCGACCCTGACCTGGGCGCCCTGTTCGGTGAGCCGCCGGGCGTAGGTCATGGTGTCGTTGTCGTTCTTGATGCTCTCCAGGTAGATCGAGCGCATCCGGACGCCGCGGCCCAGGACCGAGGTGTCCAGCGGGCGGCTCGCCTCGATGTTGGCGGGGGACATCGCCCCGGAGGGGACGAAGCCCATGACCTCCTCGGCGCAGCCGGAGGCGAGCGACTCGATCCGCAGCCGGACGGCGTCGATCCCGGTGAGGACCTCGCTGTCCGGATGCTGGCGGGTGTTGGTGAGGTCCGCGTAGTCGGCGACCACCTGGGCCAGCTCGCGCCGGCCGTACTCGACCTCCTCCAGGCGGCGCTGGAGCTCGGCCTCGCGGCGGTCGAGCAGGGAGCGCAGTCCGGCCTCGGGCTCCACCGGCCGCAGTTCCCCGGGTTCCTGCCAGGACGGCCGGACCAGCAGCAGCCGGGCCAGTTCGTCCATGGCGTCGCGGACCTCGGTCTCGGGGCGGCCGAGCCGTTGCGCGATGGCGGCGGTGCCGCTCGTCGGCGCCTTGAGCATTTCCTTGTACACGGCTTCGGTCAACGCATCGAGGCCGAGCGATCTGAGCATTCCCTCGTCCAAAGTCCGCGAAGTGGAGAAATGGGCGGATCGCCAGGGAATGCGCGGGCAGCATGAATTGACCTTGCGCGGAGAGTGCGCACGGCGAATCAATCCCCCGGTTGAATCCTTGCCGACCTCGCTCTGAGTCTCTGGCACCGGGCGCTGGGTAGTCAAGCGGAGCGCGATCTCTTGGTTATTTCTTGGGAATCCGCGGACCCGGCAAAGCGGGCGCGGCCGCCGCGCCGCAATGGTTAATGGGAATTGGCCGGGCGGCGCCCCCGGGGTGAAGGGGCGCCGCCCGGCCGGATCCGCCGCCGGATCAGGTGATGGTGACCACCTGCGGTGCGGCGACGCGGAGGTAGTCCGCGGCCGGGATGGCGACCGAGCGGTCCAGCCTGGCCGCGTTGAAGTACAGCTCGGGCTCCTCGAAGAGCGCCGGGTCGGCGAGCACCGCGAGCTCGGTGTGGAACGAGAAGGGGGTGATCGTTCCGCTCACCGTGCCGCCGAGCTGCTCGGCGGTGTCCTGGTCGGCGAACTGGGCCCGGCCGCCGCCGCAGGCCCGGGCCACCTGCTTGAGCTTGACCCGGCGGTCGCCGGGGACGACGGCGAGCACGTGCCGGTGCGAGGGTGTCGCGCCGGCCCTGGTCACGGTGACGACCATGCACTTCGCGGCGGCGGAGAGCTTGTGGCCCCGCAGCTCGCTGGCGTGGACGGTTCGGCCCTCCGGCGGATGGTCCATCAGCCGGTAGGGCACCCGGTCGCGGTCGAACAGGTCGAGCAGTCGCCGGTATGTGGGTTCAGTGATCACTGGTCCTCCAGAGGTGTCGGATCGCGTTCACCGAATGGCTGCACGGTCCAGCGAAGGATCCACGACGATCTTCGCGTGGCGGTCCGGCTCGCCGAGTTCGGCGATGGCTCCGGTCAGCCCGTTCAGGCCGGTGGTGCCGGTGACGACGGCACCGGCGTCGATCCGGCCTTCCGCGATCTCTCGCAGGGTCTGCCGGTACTCGGCCGGACTGCTGCCGAAGGAGCCCCTGATGTCCAGCTCCTTGTTGGCCAGCAGCCCGGGGTCGATGGGGTCGGGGCGCAGGCAGACGCCGACCAGGACGATCCTGGCGGCGGCCGGGGCGCCCTCCACGACCCGGGCGAGCATGCCGGGGGCACCGACACACTCGAAGACGGCGGCCTCGGTGGGGCGCAGGCCCCGGTACTCGGCGGCCATCCGGTCCATCATGCCGGGGATCACGCCGAGCGAGGTCCACCGGTCGTACGGGGACTCCACCGCGGGGTCGATCAGCAGGTCCGCTCCCAACTGCGCGGCGAGCGCCCGGCGCCGGGGGGAGAAGTCGACCGCGACCACCGGGCCGTGGCCGCGGGCCTTGAGCACCGCCACCACGGCCAGGCCGACCGGGCCGAGACCGATCACCATGGTGACCGTGCCGGGCGCGAGTTCGGCCCGCCGCACGGCGCGCGCCGCCACCGAGAACGGCTCGGTGAGCGCGGCCGTGCGCGGGTCGAGCCCGTTCGGGACCGGCAGGGTGAAGGCCTCGGAGAGGACCATGTACTCGCCGAAGCCGCCCGGGTAGGCCGGCGTGTAGCCGATGATCCCGTTGCCCTGCGGCCCGGCACCGATCGGCGGGCCGCAGACCACGGTGCCGACCGGCAGCGCCCCGACCGTGCCGGGGCCGTAGTCGACGATCTCCGCGGCGAACTCGTGCCCGAGCACGAGCCCGTCGCGGATGTCGTGCGCCGTTCCGCCGGAACGCCGGACGACGTCGTTGAACGCCTCGGGGTCGTCGAGCGCGTGCAGGTCGGATCCGCAGATCCCGCAGGCCAGGGTGCGCACCAGCACCTGCCCGGCCCGGGGCACCGGGTCGGGGACCTCCTCGACGACGAGCTTCCCCGCACGGGTGACGGCTGCGCGCATGTGACCGGCCTCCTGTTTCCGTCGCGCCGGGTCAGGCCGGGGTCGCCGCGGTGGCCAGGCGCTCCTGGAGCAGGCCGACCAGCGCGTCGACCGTCGGGTAGTCCCAGGCGAGGGTCGGTTCGACCTCGATCCCGTACTCGTCCTCGACGTCGCCGCACAGGGCCAGCGCGTAGACGGACTCCAGGCCGTACTCGACCAGCTTGACGTCCGGGGCGATCTGCTCGGCCGGGATCTCCAGGTAGAAGGCGACCCGGTCGGTCAGCCAGGTGGTCAGTTCGGCGGCGGGTGCGGTGGTGCTCATGGTGGACATCTCCATCGGAAGGGGTGGTGGTCGGGGTTCGTGGTCAGGGCTTGTGATCGGGGGCTGGTCAGGGGGCTGGTCGGTCGAGCGCGGAGGCGAACCCGACGAGTGCGGCCGTGACCTCGTCCGGCCGCTCCTGCTGGGTCCAGTGCCCGCAGCCGGGGAGGATCCGTGCCTCCCGCAGCCCGGGCGCCCACAGCCGGAGGTCGTCGGCGAGCCGGGCGTGGTCGAGATCCCGGACGACGAAGTCGTTGTCGCCGGCCAGGTAGAGCGCGGGCGGCTCGATCCGGGCCCGGTTGAGCGGGGCCGTGAGGTCCCAGTTGCGGTGCAGGTTGCGGTACCAGTTGAGGCCGCCGGTGAAGCCGGTGCGGGCGAACTCGCCGGCGTACACGGCGAGGTCGGCCCCGGTCAGCCAGTCGGGCCGCCGGGCGTCCGCCGGGAACAGGTCCAGGAAGCCGCCGTCCGCGGGAACGGCGGGGTCGAAGGCCGGCGCAGCCCCGGAGGTGCCGGCCAGCAGCCGGACCAGTGCGGCGGGCACGTCCCGGCCCAACTCGGCCTCGGCACGGCCGGGTTCCTGGAAGTACAGCATGTAGAAGCGCTCGCCCGCGGCGCGGCGCATCGCCGGCAGCGGCGGCAGGCCCGGCCGGGGCCGGTAGGGGATGCTCATCCCGGCCACGCCGCGGACCAGGTCCGGCCGCATCAGCGCGGTGTGCCAGGCGAGTTGCGAACCCCAGTCGTGCCCGGCCAGCACCGCCCGGCGCTCACCGAGCGCCCCGATCAGGGCGACGACGTCACCGACCAGGTGGTGGATCGTGTACTGGTCGGCCTCGGTGGGGGACTCGGTCCGGCCGTAGCCGCGCAGGTCGGGGGCGACGGCCCGGAACCCGGCCGCGGCCAGCCCGGTCAGCTGGTGCCGCCAGGAGTACCAGAGCTCGGGGAAGCCGTGCAGCAGCAGGACCAGCGGCCCTTCGCCGGCCTCCGCGACGTGCATGGCGCGCCCGGCCACCCGCAGCGTCCGGTGGGTGACCCCGGGGAGCTCCGGGAACTCGGGGAGCTCGGGGAGTTTCGACGGCTCAGCCACGGCGGGCCCTCCGTCGCGGGGCGGGCTCCGCGCCGAAGCCCATCAGCCCGGCCAGTTCGGCGTCGTCGACCAGGCGCAGCCGGGCCACCGGGGCGTCCGGGTCGGCCAGTGCCGCGTCGAGCGCCCGCAGGAAGTGGCCGGCGAAGCGTTCGACGGTGGCCGGGTCGAACAGGTCCACGTCGTAGCGGAAGTCCACCGCCAGCGAGGAGGCGCTCTGCCGGACGCTCACCGCGAGGTCCAGCTGTCCTTCCGCCTGCGGGAGTTCGAACGGCGCGACGGTGAGCCCGGCGAATTCGGCGGGCCGGCCGCCGTCGGCGTCCAGCAGCAGCCGCAGCAGCGGTTCCGGGGTGGCGGTGCCGACCAGGTTGAAGGTGATCCGGCAGAGCGAGGAGCCGGCGCCGGTGCGCGGCCGGTTGACCGTCCGGGTCAGCAGCTCGAAGGGGTAGACGGCGGCGCCGAGCCCGGCCTTCACCTGCCGGTCGGCGGCCGCGGCCGCCTCGCGGAAGGTCGTGCCGGGGTCGAAGTCGCCTCGGAAGACCAGGGTGTTGACGAAGTTGCCGACCACCTCGCGGACCACCGGGCTGGTCCGGGTGGTGGTCGGGCAGCCGATCAGGAAGCCGTTCTGCCGGGTGCGGCGGTGCAGCAGGCTCTGGAACGTCCCGAGCAGCACCGAGAACAACGAGACGCCGCTGCTGCGGGCGAGTTCGCGCAGCGCCTCGACCCTGCCGTCCGCCAGATCGAGGTGGTGGGTGGCGCCGATCCGGCTCGAACTCGTGGGCCGGGGGCGGTCGGTGGGCAGCTCGGCGGGGGCGGCGTCGGCACAGACCCGGTGCCAGTGCTGTTCCATCCGCGCGCCGCGCGGCGAGTCCAGCACCGTGCGCTCCTTGGCCACGTGGTCGGCGTAGCTGCCCTTCGGCGGCGGGGCTTCCGCCGTGGCGAGAGGCTCCGCCGCGGCGAGGCCGTCCGCGCCGTCGCCGACCAGCCGGCGGTAGCCGTGCAGCAGGTCGCGCACGATCAGCCAGTTGGAGGTGGCGTCGGTGCCGATGTGGTGCCCGGCCGTCAGCAGGACGGCGTCCGTCCCGCCCCGGCGCAGCAGGACGAAGCGGAAGGCGCCGTCCCGCTCCAGCCGGAACGGCTCGCGCAGCGCCGCCCGGGCCGCCGCGGCGAGCCCCTCGGGGTCGGTGCCGGGCAGCTCGCGGACCTCCAGGCCGAGCGGGTGGCGCTCGCCGACCAGCCGCACGGCCTGCCCGTCGACCTCCCGGAACACCGAACGGACCATGTCGTGCCGCTCGGCGAGCGCCTCGACGGCGGCGCGCAGGGCGGGCAGGTCGACGGCGGAGCGCACGGTCAGCGCGCAGCCGGTGTTGTACACCGCGGCGTCCGGGGCGAGCCGGTAGAGGAACCACAACGCCTGCTGCGCGTGGGAGAGTTGCTGTGGATCGGTCATCGTCGTCTTCTGTTCCGGGGGTCAGTGGTTCCGGGGGCCGGGGTCAGCGGCCGAGGAAGGCGGGCCGGGCGCCGTCGAGCTGGGCCCGCATGCCGATCCGCTGGTCCTCGGTGGCGAACAGGGCGGTGAACTGCCGTCGTTCCAGGTCGAGTCCGGCGCCCAGCGGCAGGTCGAGCCCGTCGTCCACGGCCCGTTTGGCGGCGGCAAGGGCCGCCGTCGGACCGGCCGCGAAGCGCCGGGCGGTGCGCAGCGCGGCCTCGTACACCTCGGGGTCGGGGACGGTCTCGTCGACCAGGCCGATCCGCAGGGCCTCGGCGGCGGTCAGCCGCCGGCCGGTGAGGATCAGCCGTTTGGCGGGGCCGGCGCCGATCAGCCGGGGCAGTCGCTGGGTGCCGCCGGTGCCGGGGATCACGCCCAGTTCGATCTCCGGCAGCCCGAGCACGGCGCTCTCGCCGGCCACCCGCAGGTCGGCGCAGAGCGCCAGCTCCAGTCCGCCGCCGAGCGCGTACCCGGTGATCGCGGCGACCACCGGCTTGCCGATCCGGGCGAGGGCGTCCAGCGCGGTGTGCAGCCGGCCGGTGTAGGCGTCCACCTCGGCCGGGCTCCGTTCGGCGAGGTCCTTGACGTCGGCGCCGGAGCCGAAGACCCGCCGTCCGCCGTACAGGACCACCGCGCGGACGGCCGGGTCGCCGTCCAGCTGCTCGGCGGCGGCGGTCAGTTCGGCCGGGACCCGGGGGTCGGTGCCGCTGATCCTGGGCCGCAGCAGCCGGACGGTCGCCACCGCCCCGTCGGTCGCGGCGTCCGGTTCGATCCGCAGAAATGTGCCCACTGTCTCTCCTCCTCCTCGGGTCCGGGGCGACGCTCAGGCGAGCTGCCGGCCGACCAGGTCGAAGCCGCGGCCGTCCTGGTGGCGTTCGACCAGCTCGGCGAACACCTCGGCGTGCGCGGCGTCGGCGCCGGGCACCGGCGGGCGGCCGAGCCGGGCGGTCAGCCGGGCGAGCGCGGCGGCGAGCCAGCCGGTGCCGCGCAGGAACGCGCCCGGGTGGTCCGGGTTGTGCAGCCAGACGCCCAGGCAGCTCGCGGCCGCCAGCAACACCCCGTAGCGCTCGGCCAGCCGGAAGCTCACCGGGCCGGCCAGCGGTGTCCGGTCGCGCGGCGCCAGCTCCAGGCAGGACCGTCGGAGGTCGCCCAGTTCGTCCAGCAACTGGGCGCAGAGCGGGCCGAGCACGGGTTCGGCGGCCAGCCGGGCGGCGGCGTCGACCAGGGTGCCGAGCAGCGGGTCCTCCCGTCCCGCGGTCACTCCGAGCCGGCCGAGGTCCAGCTCGGGCAGTTCCCCGGCCAGGTGGAACAGCTCCGCCGGGGCGGGGCCGTCGGTCAGCCAGCTCTGCCGGGCCAGCCGGGGCAGCTGGGGGATGACGGTGGCCTGGCAGACCGTGCCGCCGGCGTGCACCAGCGAGGCCACCGGCAGGTCCCGGGCGTGCTTCTGGAAGATCCCGTACGGGCCCTCGCGCAGGAACGACCGGGCGCCGAGCAGCACGCCGAGCCGGTCGACGGACTCCCGGTACAGCGTCGGCACCAGGTGCTTGACCGAGGCCGCGTACACGCTGGTGCGCTCGGGCAGTACGTGCAGGGCCCGGCAGACGGTGGTGGTGAAGCAGTCGGCGACCAGCAGGTCGAGGAAGGCCCCGGTGAGGACGGCGCGGGCGTGCGGGAGGTCGGCCACCGCGCGGTGGTAGAGCCGGCGGCCGAGCGCGAAGTCGGTGACGGTGCGCAGCTGCTGGTCCACCGCGCCGAGGGCGGCGGCGGGCAGCACGGCCCGGGTGATCTGGAAGGCGCGCAGGATGGTCTCCATCGCCTCGCCGGTGCCGCCGGCGATCGAGGTGACCGGCAGCGGGCAGTCCCGGAACTCCAGGCCGCCCAGGTACATCGAGCGCACGCCGGAGGTGCGGTAGCGGGGGAGGAAGCGCAGCCGGTCGCGCGGCGCGGCGGCCATGTCGACCAGCACCATCGAGTGGCTGCGGCTGCCCGGCTCCTCGCTGGTGCGGGCGAGCACGGTGACCGCCTCGGCCCGGGCCAGGTTGTTGATGATCTCCTTGCGGCCGTTCAGCACGAGTTCGTCGCGGCGGACCTCGGCCCGGAAGGCGGTGCGGGTCACGTCGTTGCCGGTGCCGAGGTCCGTGTAGGCGGCGGCGATCCGGCCGTTGCCGAGCAGCACCCCGGCCAGCCATTCCTGCTGCTGGGCGCTGCCCTCGGACCAGACGTTCACCGAGCCGACCAGGTTGCTGGCGCCGTGGCCGAGGGCGAGCGCGCCGTCCCGGCGGAACAGCGGACGCAGCACCCGGGCCAGCCGGTCGGCCCGGTCGAGCCGTCCGCCGAGCCGGCGCGGCACGAACTCGGCGCCGAGACCGTAGGCGTCCAGGGCGCGTTCGCCGGCCTGCAGCAGGTCGCCGCGCTCGTCGGCGGCGAGGAAGGCGTCGAAGCCGAGCGGGTTGTCCCGGTGGTCCGGGTCGCCGAACAGAGCCTCCAGCGGGTCCGGGGTGTCCAGGGCGGCGTAGAGCGCGGGGGAGGTCGTGGCGGTGCTCATGCGGCGCCCTTCACCAGGGGGTAGTGGAGCAGGGACGGGAGGGTGCCGGCGCGCAGCTGCTCGGTCAGCGGCGGCACCAGGCGGTCCAGGACGTCGTCCTGCGGGTCGGGGCGGCCGGGGGCGAGGCGTGCCAGCACCCGGGCCAGCGCGGCCTCCAGCCAGAGGCCGCCGGTCCACAGCGCGGCGGCCGGTCCGGCGTTCTCCCCGGCGTCGGCGCGGTTGCGCAGCCACAGGTGGATCGCGGCCGAGGCGGCGTAACCGGCGGTGTAGCGCTCGGCCAGGGTGAAGGCGGCGGCCGGTACCTCGACCGGGGTCGGGCGGTGGGCGGCGAGTTCGACGGCGAGACCGTCCACGGCGGCCCGGACGGCCTGTGCCCGGCGGGCCAGCGAGGCCGGGACGGTGCCGTCGGCCGCGAGCGCGGTGAGCTCCTCGACGCCGTCGGCCAGCGCCTGGAGCAGGCTGGTGCCGGTCCGGGGCAGCAGGGACAGCCGGTCCCGGTCGAAGCCGGGCAGCGGGGCGGCGAGGTCGGTGGCGGCGGCCAGGCCCTCGGCGTCCACCGTTCGACGCTTCAACTGCCGCGCCAGCAGTGGGAACTGGTTGATCAGCGCGTGCAGGTTGACCAGCGTGTTGCCGTCGAAGATGCCGACGATCCGGTGGTCGCGCTGGACCTTCTGGAAGCGGCCGTGCCGGTGGGTGCCGTCGGCGAGCAGCGAGCGGGCGCCGAGCACCGTGCCGAGCCGGGTGATCGCCTCGTCCACCACGGTGGGGACGAAGTACTTGGTGACGGCGGAGACCACCGCGAGCTCGCCGGTGAGGGCGTGGACGCTGCGGGTGGAGACCAGGGTGACGGCCTCGGCGAGCAGGACGTCGGCGTAGGACTCGCCGAGCATCCGCCGGGTCTGCGGCAGTTCGGCCAGCCGGCGGCCGTAGGCCTCCCGGTCCAGGGCGAAGCCGGCGGCCAGGTCGAGCGCGTTGTCGGCGGCGCCCAGCGACAGCGAGGCGCACAGGATCCGGGTCAGCTGCAGGCTCTTGAGCACGGTCTCGGTGCCCGAGCCCTCCGCCCCGACCAGGGCACCGGCCGGTACCTCGGCGTCGGTGAAGGCCACCCCGCTGATGTCGGCGCCCCGGATGCCGTGCAGCCGCACCGCGGGCAGCGGCCGGTAGCCGGGGCGGCCCAGCCGCTGCTTGTCGATCATCAGCAGGCTGAAGTCGCGCGCCCCGCCCTCGTCGGCGGTGCGGGCCAGCAGGCAGATCAGGTGGCCCCGGTTGGCGTTGTTGATCAGCCACTTCTCGCCGTTGACCAGGTAGCCGCCGGCGGTGCGGTCGGCCCGGACCTCGCCCGCGAGCAGGTCGCTGCCGTGCTCGCGCTCGGTCAGCCCCCAGGAGACGACCGCGCCGTCCAGCACCGCGGAGGCCAGCCGCTCGGCCTGCTCGCGGCTGCCGCCGACCCAGACCGAGACGGCGCCGAGGAAGGTCTTGCCGTGCGCGATCGCCACCGTCAGGTCGCGGCGGGCGACCGCGCGCATCAGCTGCAGCACCTGCTCGTAGCTGTCCAGGGTGCCGCCGTACGCGGCGGGCACGTAGTGCGCGGGCAGGCCGAGCAGGTCCAGTTCGCGGCAGATCTCGAGCGGGAACTCCTCGCGCTCGTCCAGCGCCGCGCAGCGGGCGTAGGAGAACAGCCGGCCGTCGTCCTCCGGGTCGCCCAGGCGGCGGTCCATCGCGGCGGCGGTGAGGCAGGCGGCGTGGGTCGCTCCGGGGTGGGCCGCTCCGGCGTGGGTCATTCCGCGCTCACCCCGGCCGCGGCGGCCGCGGGTGCGGTGGCGCGGTAGCGGGCGACGGTGGCCGGGTCGAGGTCCTCGAACAGCGGCTCCAGCTTCCCGGCGACGAACAGCTCGCGCATCAGCGTGCGCCGCACCTTGCCGCTGGTGGTCTTCCGGACCTGGCCGGGGCGCAGCAGCACCAGGTTGGGCACCCGCACCCCGAGCCGGGCCGACAGTTCGCCGCGCACCTGCCGGGCCAGCTCGGCCAGTTCCTCCGGACCGGCCTTGGGCCGCCGGACCTCCTGCATGACGACGATCTCCTCGCGGGGCGCCGGCACCGAGCAGACGCTGCCGGTCAGCCCCTGGAAGCCCTCGTGCAGGTTGAGCACCTCGCGCTCGATGTCGTGCGGGTAGAGGTTGCGGCCGTTGACGATCAGCACCTCCTTGATCCGCCCGGTGACGTAGAGGTGCCCGTCGTGCAGGGCACCGGTGTCGCCGGTGCGCAGGAAGCCGGACTCGCCCTCGGCGGTGACGGCGCGGAAGGTCTCCTCGGTCGCCTCCTCGTTGCGCCAGTAGCCGGCCGCGACGCTGCCGCCGCGCACCCAGATCTCGCCGACGCCGCCCTCGGGCAGGGTGGCCCGGGTCCGCGGGTCGACGATCCGCACGTCCAGGTCGTGCACCCGGCCGCTGCTCACCAGTGCCGGGCCCGGGCCGGGGCGCAGCTCGCCGGCGGCCAGGGCGTCGGCGTCGACGGCGGTCAGCACCGGCGGCTCGCCGGGCAGGGTGCCGGAGACGATCAGGGTGGTCTCGGCCATGCCGTAGCAGGGGCTGAAGTGGTCCTCGCGGAAGCCGGCCGGGGCGAAGCGCTCGGTGAAGCGGCGCAGGGTGTCGGCGTGCACGGGTTCGGCGCCACTGCCCGCGCTGACCAGGGTGCTGAAGTCGAGTCCGGCCAGCTGGGCGTCGGTGACCCGGCGGACGCAGAGGTCGTAGGCGAAGTTCGGGGCGACCACGGTGCGGATCCGCCTGGCGCCGATCAGCTCCAGCCACAGGTGCGGGCGGCGCAGGAAGTCCATCGGGGCGAGCTGGTACGACACCGCGCCGTGGAAGAGCGGGGTGAGCAGCATGCCGATCAGGCCCATGTCGTGGTGCTGGGGCAGCCAGGTGCAGGAGCGGCTGTCCGGGTCGACGCCGAAGGCCCGGGTCATCAGCCCGAGGTTGTGGTCGAGCGCGCCGCGGGTGACCATCACGCCCTTGGGCGCGCTGGTCGAGCCGGAGGTGTACTGGACGATCACCAGGGCGTCGGCGGGGACCTCCTCGGCCCGCCAGTGCGGCGCGTCCGGCAGGTCGAGCCGGTCGGTCGCCACACACGGGACGTCCTCGGCGCCCGCGCGGGTCAGGAAGCCGGCGGCGGTCTCCCGGTTGGCCTCGTCGGTCAGTACCAGCCGGACGTCCGCGTCCCGGACGATGCCGTCCGAACGCGAGCTGTGGCCGCGCTGGGTGCTGGGCTGCGGGGCGGGGACGGCGACCACGCCCGCGTACAGGCAGCCGGCCAGCACGGTGACGAACTCGGGGCCGGTGCCGTACAGCAGCAGCACCCGGTCGCCGACGGCGCAGCGCTCGCGCAGCCAGCGGGCCACGGCCCGGGCCCGGCGGTCCAGTTCGCCGTAGGTCAGCGGCTCCTCGACGAGCCCGCCGGCGGCGGTCCGGACGAAGACCACCGCTTCCCGGTCGGGGATCTCGCGGCCGTGCCGGACCAGCCGGCTCACCAGGTCATCGGGCATCGGGGTGGGCGTCCTCTCGAACGGGTGCGGGTGCGGGTGCTGGCGCTGGCGCGGGTGGGGGCTGGGGCTGGGGCAGGTCAGGCGGTGCGGCGGCGGGCCGCGCCCAGGACGCGGTGGAGCCGCAGGTCCGACTGGAGGTGGCCGTTCACATGGGCGAGGAGCTGCTGCTCCTGGGCCTGGAGGTAGAAGTGGTCGCCGGGCAGGATCCGCATCTCGAAGGCTCCGCCGGTGTACTCCGCCCACGCGGACAGCACCTCGGAGGGGCAGCCCGTGTCCTCGGCGCCCGCGTACGCCACCATCGGCGCGCGGTGCCGGGGCGCGTCGGGCACCGCCCGGTAGTCGGCCGAGAGCCGGTAGTCGGCCCGGATGCTCGGCAGCACCAGCTCGAGCAGCATCGGGTCCTCGATCGCGGTGAGCGAGGAGTGGCCGAGCTGCCGCAGCTCGTCGAGGAAGTCGGCGTCGCTCTCGGCCTGGGTCTCGCGGACCCGCAGGTGCGGCGGCTCCGAACCGGACACGAAGAGCCGCAACGGCTGGATCCCGTACTCGGCGTCCAGCCGCAGGGCCACCTCGTGCGCGACGACCGAGCCCATGCTGTGCCCGAACAGCGCCAGCGGCACGTCCGCCAGCTGCCGCAGCGCGTCGGCGATCTCGTCGGCCATGGTGTGCACGGAGGCCGCGAAGGGTTCGCCGATCCGGTCCTGCCGGCCCGGGTAGCAGGCCGCCAGCACCTCGATGTCGGCGGGCAGCGAGCGGGCCCAGTCCCGGTAGGCGGTCGGGGCGCCACCGGCGTGCGGGAAGCACACCAGGCGGCAGCTCGGGGCGGCGGTCGCGCGGTAGGAGCGGAACCACCGGGCTGCGGAGTCGGTCATGGGCGTCCTTCGGGACCGAGGGAGCGGGCGTCCCGACCACGGTTCCGCCCGCGCCTATATCCCCGCCATATCGGTCCGGCGCGGCGGTCGTGCCGCAGGGTGTCGCGGGGCTGTGACGTCCGTGGGGTGGCGCCCGTCGCCGTCGGGTGGCGAGACTGCCGTCGAAGGGGGGAGGTCGCATGGGGGAACGGACCGAGTGGACCGCCCGGGACGGGCGAACGGTGGAGGTCGACTACCCGGCCCCGGCCCGGACGGTGGTGCTGACCGTGACGGCGGACCGGCAGGCGGAGATCACCGTGCTCGCGGGCGGGGCGGACGGCACCGAGCTGTACCGGGGCAAGGGCGCCTGGACCGTGCTGGTCCCCCCGGAGCGGCAGCGGGAGCTGCGCCGGATCACCGTGGAGGGCGTGAAGGGGTGGCAGTTGCGGCTGCACGATCCGGCGGCTGCGGCCGAGCTGACCGGCGAGGTCACCGGCACCGGTCCCCGGGTGCTGCTCCACCCGGGCGGCACCGCGGTCGTGGACGTCACGCACTGGTCCTCGGCGCGCGACATCCGGGTGTTCCGGCTGGTGCGGCCCACGGCGGACGGCGACCGGGAGGTGCTGGCGACCAGCGAGCGGGCCGGGCACAGGTACCGGTCGGACAACTGGACCCTGCTGCTGGAGGGCCGGCAGCTGCTGGTCGTCGAGCAGGGCGAGGACTGGTCCCTGACCGTCCGCCCGGCGGACCTGCCGCCGTCGACGGAGACGGTGCGGTACGGCATCGGGGACCGCCGCGAGGTCTTCGCCTGGCCCGAGGGGACGGGGCCGGCCCTGTTGGAGGTCGACACCGCGGACGGAGTCCTGGTGGGACTGGAGGACCACGGCGGCCGGAGGCTGGACTTCGTCCATGTGATGGCGACGAACGGTGTCCAGCGGCTGCTGGTGCGGGCCGACCCGGCCCGGCGCGCGCTCGGCCCGTTCCGGTGCGAGGTGTCCCGCGGCCGGGGCGGTTGGCGGGTGGAACTGCGGCCGGTCGGGGACGTTCGGGAGCTGGTCGGGCGGGCGGACGGCACCGGCCACGACGTCCTGGCCTACACCGGGCCCCCGGCGGTGCTGCGGGCCTGGTCGCTCGCGGACGAGGACTCCTCGGTCGCGGTCGAGGTCGGCGGCCGGCGGATCGCGACCCGGTACGGCCCGGAGGAGTGGGCCGGGGCCATGCCGGTCGGCGGCCCGCCGGAGCCGGGCGAGCCGGAGCAGGTCCGGGTGGCGGGCCGGGGCCGGTGGCGGCTGGAGGTGGTCCCGCTCGCGGAAGTGCCCGCCTTCGACCGTCGCCTCGTCGGCCGGGGTGCCGAGGTGGTCCGCTGGGCCGGGCCGCCGGGGCGGCTGACCGTGCGGACCGCACGGCGGCACGGAGGGATCGTGGAGGCGACCGTGCTGGACGAGCAACTGAACCCGCTCGGGGTCACCAGCACGTCCGGTCGGCGGCGGCACGAGCCGGTGGAGCTGCCGTCCGGCCGTCTGGTGGCGGTCCGGACCTGGGGCGGCGACAGCCGTTGGCGGCTGGTCGTGCGGTGAACCCGCGGCTCCGCCGCTCCGGAGCATCGAACGTGCCGGGATGATGATGCCGTCATCGAATAATCCGCGAAAAGCCCGCCGCTGGCCGGATTTTCGCGGCTTCTGGCCGTTTATTTGTCTACAGATCATCGGACAAATCGAGAATTCCATGATTCCCCTCGAAAATACCTCGCCACGACTTCGGGGCGCCCTTAGTATCTGAACGAACACTTTTGGTTGGCGTTCGACCGCGGACAGCGAAGGGGGTCGTCATGGGCGAGCGGCTCCGAACCGTGCTGCGCCACGTCGCCTACCCGTTCCTGCTGGTCACGATGGTGGGTATAGCCGTCGCGGCCCTGCGTCTGCGCTGGGACCTCGACCGGGTGAACCAGCTGTTCCTGCTCGGCGTGATCGCTTTCATGTCCCTGCTCGAACGTTTGATTCCGTACGAACCGGAATGGTCTCCGAGTGTGCGCGAGTGGGGCTGGTACGGCGTCTACTTCCTGCTGACGATGATCGGTGGGGCACTTTCCCAGGTGCCCGTGGCCGCCCTCGTCGGCTGGTTGGCCCCGCCCCGTTCCGCGCTGCCGCCCTGGCTGGAGATCCCGGCCGCCCTGCTGCTCGGATCGCTGGCCAACTACCTGGTCCACCGCTGGTGCCACACCAGCCCGCGGCTCTGGCGGCTGCACGGCGTCCACCACGTGCCCGACAAGGTGAACGTCGGCAACAACGGGGTCAACCACCTGCTGGACGTGCTGCTCACCCAGGGCGCCGTCCAGCTCGCACTGGCCGCGGCCGGGTTCTCGGTGCCGACGGTGTTCGTGGTCGGCCTGTTCGTCGTCGCCCAGGGCTACTTCGTGCACGCCAACATCGACGTCCGGATCGGCCCGCTCAACCATGTGCTGGCCGGTCCCGAGCAGCACCGTCTGCACCACAGCACCGATCTGGCGGAGGCCGGGCACTACGGCTCCGACCTGTCGGTGTGGGACCACGTGTTCGGCAGCTTCACCTGGCGGCCCGGCCGCCGGCCGCTCGCGGTGGGGCTGGCCGACCCGGCCGGCTTCCCCGCCACCGGCCGGGTGGTCGCCAGCCACCTCCAGGCCTGGCGCCGCCCCGCCCGGGCCGAGCCGTCCCCGACCGGTACCACCTGAGCCGCGCCCGCCGTCCCGCCCGCCGTCCCGCCCCCGTCCCGCCGTCCCGCCCCCGCCTCGTCCCGCCCCCGGCCCTGTCCACCGTCCCGCCCCCACCGCTCCTCCCGACCGGCTCGCCCCTTCGGCCGACCCGGCTTCCGGCCTGCCCGGAACCGGCGCGCGGCCGCTGTCCCCCGGCGCGCGCGGCGCTCCCGCAGCCCGCCCGCGCGCGCGAACGCAGCGACCCAAGGACTCGACTCGTATGACGGATTCCCGCTTCGTCAGCTCCCCGGACCTCTCCGAACCCTCCGAACGCCCCGTCCCCGGCGGCCCGTCCACCGCCCCGGGCGCCGGGCGGGAGAAGATCGCGATCATCGGGATCGGCTGCCGCCTGCCAGGCGGGGCCAGCGACCACCGCACCTACTGGCAGAACCTCCTCGACGGCAAGGACTGCATCACCCCGACCCCGCGCAGCCGCTACGACGTCGCCACCCTCGGCAGCCGGGACAAGGCCAAGCCCGGCCGGCTGGTCGGCGGCCGGGGCGGCTACATCGACGGCTTCGACGAGTTCGACCCGGCGTTCTTCGGCATCAGCGGCCGCGAGGCCGACCACATGGACCCGCAGCAGCGGAAGCTGCTGGAGGTGGCCTGGGAGGCGCTGGAGGACGGCGGACAGAAGCCGGCCGAACTGGCGGGCCGCGAGGTCGGGGTCTACGTCGGCGCGTTCACCCTGGACTACAAGATCGTCCAGTTCTCGGACCTCTCCTTCGACACCCTCGCCGCGCACACCGCCACCGGCACCATGATGACGATGGTGTCGAACCGCATCTCGCACTGCTTCGACTTCCGCGGCCCCAGCGTCTCCATCGACACCGCCTGCTCGTCCTCCCTGGTCGCCGTCCACCTCGCGGTGCAGAGCCTGCAGCGCGGCGAGACCGACCTCGCCCTGGCCGGCGGCACCCTGCTGCACATCGCCCCGCAGTACACGATCGCGGAGACCAAGGGCGGCTTCCTCTCCCCGCAGGGCCGCTCCCGCACCTTCGACGCGGCGGCCGACGGCTACGTCCGGGCCGAGGGCGTCGCGGTGGTCGCGCTCAAACGGCTCTCCGACGCGCTGCGCGACGGGGACCCGGTCCACGCCGTCGTCATCGGCAGCGGCGTCAACCAGGACGGCCGCACCAACGGCATCACCGTGCCCAACCCGGACGCCCAGGTCACCCTGATCGAGCGGGTCTGCGCCGAGGCCGGGATCCTCCCCGGCAGCCTCCAGTACGTCGAGGCGCACGGCACCTCCACCCCGGTCGGCGACCCGATCGAGGCGGGCGCCCTGGCCCGGGCCCTCGCCGTCGGGCGCCGCCCGGGGGACAAGTGCTACGTCGGCTCGGTCAAGACCAACATCGGGCACACCGAGTCGGCCTCCGGGCTGGCCGGGCTGATCAAGTCCGCGCTCGCCCTCGAGCACCGGACGGTGCCGCCGCACATCAATCTGGAACGGCTCAACCCGGCGATCGACCAGGCCGCCCTGCCGTACGAGATCCCCACCGAGGTCACCCCCTGGCCGGCCCACGAGGGCCCGGCCCGGGCGGGGGTCAACTCCTTCGGCTTCGGCGGCACCAACGCCCACGTCCTGCTGGAGGCCGCGCCGGAGCCGGCACCGGCGCCCGTGCCCGCCCCCGCCTCCGGGACCACCGTTCGCACCGGGGACGCCGACCGCCCGCTCTGGACGGTGCTGCCGCTGACCGCCGGGGAGGCCGCCGCCCTGCCCGAACTGGCCGCCGGCGTCCAGGCCGAACTGGCCGGCGTGCGCGGCGGCAGCCCGGCCCGCCCGGCCGACCTCGGCCACACCCTCGCCCACCGCCGCCAGCACCACGACGCCCGGCTCTCGGTCGTCTACGACGCCCGCGAGCACGCCGCCCGCGCCTCGCTCGACGAGGCGCTCACCGCCCACCTGCGCGGCGAACCGCACCCCCGGGTCCTCACCGGCCACCGCCGCGAGGCCCGGCACCGCCGACTCGCCTGGGTCTTCACCGGGATGGGCCCGCAGTGGTGGGCGATGGGCCGCCGCCTCCTGGCCGCCGAACCGGTCTACCGGGAGGCCGTCGAGTCCTGCGCCGAGCACCTCGCCGAGCTGGCCGGCTGGTCGCTGATCGACGAGCTCACCGCCGACGAGGCGGACTCCCGGATGGCCGGGACCTGGCTGTCCCAGCCCGCCAACTTCGCCGTCCAGATCGGCCTGGCCGCGCTCTGGCGCAGCCGGGGCGTGCGGCCGGACGCGATCGTCGGTCACTCCACCGGCGAGGTCGCCGCCTTCTACGAGGCCGGGGTCTACGACCTCGCCGACGCGGTCAAGGTGGTGTTCCACCGCAGCCGGCTCCAGCAGCGGCTGGCCGGCACCGGCGGCATGCTCGCGGTCTCGCTCACCGAGGCCGAGGCGCTGCGCCGGATCCGCCCGTACGGGGGCGCGGTCTCGGTCGCCGCCGTGAACAGCCCCGGCGCGCTCACCCTGGCCGGGGACGCACCCGCCCTCGCCGAACTGGCCGCCGCGCTCACCGCCGAGCAGGTCTTCGCCCGCCCGCTGACGGTCGAAGTCCCCTACCACAGCGCCCGGATGGAGCTGATCAAGGACGAGCTGCTGGAGTCGCTCGCCGACATCAAGGCCCGCCCGGCGCAGACCCCGCTCTACCTCACCGGCCGCGAGGGCACCGCGCGTGGCACCGAGCTGGACGCCGGGTACTGGTGGCACAACGTCCGTGACAGCGTCCGCTTCCGGCAGGCCGTGGAGCGGCTCGCCGACGACGGCTACGGCCTGTTCCTGGAGATCGGCCCGCACCCGGTGCTGGGCCGCTCGATCCAGGAGACCCTCGAGGCCCACCCGGGTACGGCCGACCGGCCAGAGCCGCGGACCCTGCCCTCGATCCGCCGCCAGGAGGACGAACAGGCCACCTTCACCGCCTCGCTGGCCGCACTGCACAACCTCGGCGTCGAGGTCGACTGGTCGGTGCTCCAGCCCGCCGGGCGGATCGTCCCGCTGCCCCGCTACCCGTTCCGGCGCGACCGGCACTGGGTCGAGCCGAAGGCGGTCGCGGAGGTCCGGCAGGGGCGGGTCGACCACCCGCTGCTCGGCCGCCGGCTGCCCGGCGCCGAACCGGCCTGGGAGGCCCGGTCTGACGCCGAGGCGCTGCCCTACCTGGAGGACCACCGGATCCAGGGCGACGTGGTGTTCCCGGCCGCGGGCTATCTGGAGATGGCCGTCCAGGCGGTCCGCGCCCTCACCGGCGGGACGGACGCCGCCCTGGCCGACCTCGAGTTCCGCAAGGCGCTGCTGCTGCCGGACGACGTGAGCCGCGCCGTCCGGCTGACCCTCTGCGCCGAGCAGGGCACCTTCACCGTCGCCACCGGCGAGGGCCGCGAGCGCACCGTGCACGCCGTCGGCACCGTCCGCCCCGGTCAGCGCCGCCGGCCCGGCCGCCCGCTGGACGCGGAGGCGGTCCGCGGGCGGGCGCTGCGCCGGCTCGCCGGGCCGGACTGCTACACCGCACTCGCCGCGCTCGGCTACCACTACGGCCCCGCCTTCCAGGGCATCGAGGAGGTCTGGATCGGCCCCGGCGAGGCCCTCGCCCGGATCCGCCCGCCCGCCGGGCAGGGCGAGCACCACCAGGTGCACCCGGTGGTGATGGACGCCTTCTTCCAGACGCTGCTGACGCCCCAGCTGCTGACGCCCCGACCGCCGGCGGACCGGTCGGCGGACGGCCGGGGGATCCGGTTGCCGGTGGCGATCGGGGAGGTCCGGCTGGACGCGGTCGGCGACCGCCCGCTCTGGGTGCACGCCACCGTCACCCGGGACGCCGACGCCGAGCTCGTCGGCGACCTCGCGGTGTACGAGGAGCAGGGCGCCCCGCTCGGCGGGGTCACCGGCTTCCGCGCCGCCGATGTCGAGCGGGCCGCGACCGCGGTCGGCCTCGGCACCATCGACGGCTGGCTCGCCGAACCGGTCTGGACGGAGCTGCCGGCCGCCGGCGACACCCCGGACCTGCTGGCCGAGCACCCCGACCACTGGCTGCTGTTCGCCGACGGCGGCGGGGTCGCGGACGCGCTGGCCGAGCGGATCGCCGCGCGCGGCGGCAGCTGCCTGCGGGTCCGCCCAGGCACCGGCTACCGGGCCGGCGCCGACGGCCGCCCGGCCACCGTCGAGCCGGGCTCGGCCGACGACCTGGCCCGGCTGCTCGCCGACCGGCGGGCCGGGGGCGCCCCCGACCCGGCCGCCGTGGTCCACCTGTGGAACCTCGACCGCCCCGGGCTCGCCACCGCCGACCCCGCCACCGCGGCCGGCCACACCGCCCCCGGCGCCTACAGCCTGGTCACGCTCGCCGCCCTGCTGGCGGCCGAACTACCCGACTGCCGCCTCCATGTGGTCACCCGGGCCGCGCAGGCCACGGCACCCGGCGAACCGGTCGAACCCCTCGCCGCCCCGGCCTGGGGCATCACCCGGGTCCTGCGGCACCAGGAACTCCCCACCCATCAGGGCAAACTCGTCGACCTCCCGGCCACGGGCACCGCCACCGCCACCGCCACGGGCACGGACGCCGAGGCCGAGGCGCTGCTGCGCGAGTTCGCGCTGGCCGACGAGGACGAGATCGCGCTGCGCGGCGGCCGACGGCTGACCAGCAGGCTCCGGACCGCGGCGGGGCTCAGCCGCCCGCTGGCGCCGCGGCTGCGGGCGGACGGCGCCTACCTGGTGACCGGGGCGTTCGGGGCGCTCGGGCAACTGCTCTGCCGCACGCTGGTGAAGCGCGGCGCCCGCCGGCTGATCCTGGTCGGCCGCAGCACGCCGCCGCCGCGCGAGCGGTGGCGGACCCTCGACCCGGAGAGCCGGGACGGCCGGCGGGCGGCCTTCCTGCGCGAGCTGGAGGAGCTCGGGGCCGAGGTCGTCCCGGCCGCGCTGGACGTCACCGACGAGCCCGCGCTGGCCGCCTGGCTGGCCGAGTACCGCCGGCTGGACCGGCCACCGGTCCGTGGCGTCTTCCACCTCGCCGGGCAGGTCAGGGACACCCTGGTCGGCGAACTGGACCGGTCGGCCTTCGACACCGTGTACGGCCCCAAGGTGCTCGGCGCCCTCGCCCTGCACCGGCAGCTGGCCGGGGAGCCGCTCGACCACTTCGTGCTGTTCGCCTCGATCGCCTCCCTGCTGACCACCGCCGGCCAGACCAACTACGCCGCCGGGAACGCCTTCCTGGACGCCCTCGCCCATCACCGCCGCGCACTCGGCCTGCCCGCGCTGAGCCTGGACTGGGGCCCCTGGGCCACCGGGATGATCGAGGAACTCGGCCTGGTCGACCACTACCGGCACAGCCGGGGCATGAGCTCGCTCGCCCCGGAGACCGGCATGGCGGTGCTGGAGCGGGTGCTCGGCCAGGACCGGGCCCAGCTGCTGGTCGCCACCGTGGTCGACTGGCCGGTCTTCCTCTCCTGGTACCCGGCCCCGCCGCCGCTGGTGACCGAACTCGCGGCGGCCGCCCGGGAGTCCGCGCCGGCCATCGAACGGACCGGGCTGCTGGACACCCTGCGGACGGCCGGCGAGGAGGAGCGCCGCGCCCTGCTCACCGAACTGTTCGGCGCGCTGGCCGCCACCGTGCTGCGGGTGCCGGCCGAGCGGATCGACCCGGCCGCGGGCCTCGGCGGCCTCGGCCTGGACTCGCTGCTGGCGATGGAGCTGCGGGCCCGGCTGAGCGGCGAGCTCGGGGTCACCCTCCCGGTGGTGGCGCTGCTCGGGAACGCCCCGGTGGCCGAGCTGGTGGCCCGGCTGCACGAGTCGCTGACCGAGCTGCTCGACGAGGAGCCGACCGGTCCGGGCGCGGCCGGGGCGGAGCGCTACGAGGACGAGTCGGCCCACCCGCTGACCCACAACCAGAAGGCGCTCTGGTTCCTCAAGCAGCTCAACCCGGACGGCTTCGCCTACAACATCGGCGGCGCGGTCGAGGTGCGGGTGGAGCTGGAGCCCGAGCTGATGGCGAGGGCCTTCCGGGCGATGGTCGAGCGTCATCCGAGCCTGCGGGCGAACTTCGCGCTGGACGGCGGCCGGGCGGTGCAGCGGACCTCCGCCGAGGTGGAGCCGGACTTCGACGTCTTCGACGTCGAGCACCTGGCCTGGGACGACATCCACGCGATGATCGTCCGCGAGTACCGCCGACCGTACGACCTGGAGCGGGACCCGCTGGTGCGGTTCCGGCTGTTCCGGCGCGGCCCCGCCCGCTGGGTGATCATGAAGGCCGTCCACCACATCATCTCGGACGCGATCTCCACCTTCACCTTCATCGAGGAACTGCTGGCCGTCTACGAGGGGCTGCGCCGGGGCCGGGCGCCCGAGCTGCCCCCGGTCGCCGCCCGCTACCTGGACTTCCTCAACCGGCAGAACGCCTTCCTGGCCGGCCGCGAGGCGCCGAGGATGCTGGAGTACTGGCGCTCGCACCTGCCGGCCGAGGTGCCGCTGCTCAACCTGCCGACCGACAAGCCCCGTCCGGCGGTGCAGACCCACAACGGCGCCTCCGAGTTCTTCGTCCTGGACGAGGAGCTCAGCGCCCGGGTCCACGCGCTGGCCCGCGCGCACAACGTCACCGTCTTCATGGTGCTGCTCAGCGCCTACTACCTGCTGCTGCACGCCTACGCGGGCCAGGAGGACATCGTCGTCGGCAGCCCGGTGACGGGCCGCACCGACGAGGAGTTCGCCGGCGTCTACGGCTACTTCGTCAACCCGCTGCCGCTGCACGTCTCGCTGGCCGGCGGGCCGACCGTGGCCGAGCTGCTGGAACGGGTGCGGACCACCGTGCTCGGCGGGCTGGACCACCAGGAGTACCCGTTCGTGCTGCTGGTGGAGCAGCTCGGACTGCAGCACGACCCGAGCCGCTCGGCGGTCTTCCAGGCGATGTTCATCCTGCTGCACCACAAGGTGGCCACCGAGAAGTACGGCTACCACCTGGAGTACATCGAACTCCCGGAGGAGGAGGGTCAGTTCGACCTCACCCTGTCCGCCTACGAGGACGAGGCCGAGCATCGCTTCCACTGCGTCCTCAAGTACAACACCGACCTCTTCCTGCCCGCGACGACGGAGCGGATGGCCCGTCACTACGTCAACCTGCTCCGGGCACTGACCACGGCGGGGCCGGATCGGGCGGCCACCGGTCTGGAGCTGCTCGGCGAGCGGGAGCGGGCCGTGACGCTCCGCCGGTGGAGCGGCGCCGACCGGCGGGTGCCGTTCGCCGAGCCGGTGCACGAGCTGGTGCTGCGGGCGGCGGCGGCCGACCCGGCGGCGCCCGCGGTGGCGGTGCCGGCCGAGTCGGGCCCGACGGCCCGGCTGACCTACGGCGAGCTGGCCGGGCGCTCCCGGCGGGCCGCCGTCCGGCTGCGGGCGCTGGGTGCCGGACCGGGCACGGTGGTCGCGCTCTGCCTGGAGAAGTCGCCGGAACTGATCGTGGCACTGCTCGCGGTGCTCCGCACCGGCGCGGCCTACCTGCCGCTGGACCCCGGCCACCCGGTGGAGCGGCTGGCGCACCTGGTCGGCCACACCGGTGCCGTGCTGGTGGTCGGCGACGACCGCGAGCGGCTCGGCGGACTGCCGGCCCGGCTGGTCACCACCGCGGAACTCGGCGCCGACGGGTCCACCGGGGCCGACGGCCTCAGAAGGCACGACGGCTCCACCGAGCACGACGGCCTCGACGGCGACGACGGCTTCGCCGACGTGCCGGTGGGCCTCGACGATCCGGCCTACGTCATCCACACCTCCGGCTCCACCGGCCGGCCGAAGGCGGTGCGGGTCTCCCACGGCAACCTCGCCTCGGCCTACCGGGCCTGGCAGGCCGAGTACCGCTTGGACACCGACGCCCGGACCCACCTCCAGATGGCCGGCCCCGCCTTCGACGTCTTCACCGGCGACGTGGTCCGCGCGCTGTGCTCCGGCGGCACCCTGGTCCTGGTCGGCCGGGAGCTGCTGTTCAACACCGCCCGGCTGTACGAGGTGATGCGCACCGAGCGGGTGGACGCCGCGGAGTTCGTCCCGGCGGTGGTCCGCACCGTGCTGGACCACTGCGAACGCACCGGGCGGGACCTCTCGTTCATGCGGCTGCTGGTGGTCGGTTCGGACGTCTGGAAGGTCGAGGAGTACCGGCGGCTGGGCGCCCTGTGCGGCCCGCGGACCAGGCTGGTCAACTCCTACGGGCTCACCGAGACCACCATCGACAGCGCGTACTTCGAGGGATCGACGGACGGGCTGGAGCCCAGCCGGATGGTCCCGATCGGGCGGCCCTTCCCGAACAGCGCCTTCCACCTGCTCGACGCCCAGGGCCGTCCGGTCCCGCCCGGGGTGACCGGGGAGCTGTGGATCGGCGGCTCCGGCGTGGCGCTCGGCTACCTCGGCGACGAGGAGCAGACCGCGCGCCGCTTCGCCACCCTGCCGCTCGGCGGTGCCGACGGCACCCGACCGGTCCGGCTCTACCGCACCGGGGACCTCGCCCGCTGGGACGCCGACGGCGGGGTGCACCTGTTCGGCCGGGCCGATTCCCAGATCAAGGTGCGCGGCCACCGGATCGAGCTGGGCGAGATCGAGACCCGGGTGGCCGAATGGCCGGAGCTGGCCGGGGCGGTGGTCACCGTCCGGCCGGACCGCGGCGGCGAGCACGTGCTCTGCGCGTACTGCGTGCCGGCGCCGGGCCGGACCTTCGACCACCGGGCGCTGCGCCGCCACCTGGCCGGGCAGCTGCCGACCTTCATGATCCCGACCCGCTTCACCGAGCTGCCCGCGCTGCCGCTCACCGCCAACGGCAAGGTGGACCTGGCGGCGCTGCCCGAGCCCGGTGCGGAGGCCCTCGAGGCGGCCGAGCCGCCGGTCACCCTCTACGAGGTCCGGATGGCCGAGCACTGGCGCACACTGCTCGGCATCGAGGATCCCGGACTCCAGCACGACTTCTTCGAGTCGGGCGGCTCCTCGATCAGACTGATCGAGCTGATCCACGGGCTCCAGTCGGAGTTCAACATCAGCATCCCGGTCAGCCGGCTGTTCAAGGTCACCACCCTGCACGGGATGGCGAAGACCGTGGAGCACATCGTCACCGGCCGGATCGAGGGCGCCCAGCCCTACCTGGGCTTCAACCAGGAGCAGCGGCAGACGCTGTTCTGCTTCCCGCCGGCCGGCGGCCACGGGCTGGTGTACCGGCAGTTCGCGGCGCACCTGCCGGAGTACCGCACGATCGCCTTCAACTACGTCTCCGGGGACGACAAGGTCGACCAGTACGCCGACCTGGTCGAGGCGCTCCAGCCGGAGGGCCCGTGCGCGCTGCTCGGGTACTCGCTCGGGGGCAACCTCGCCTTCGAGGTCGCCAAGGAGCTGGAGCGGCGCGGCCGCGCGGTGCCCAATGTGGTGATCATGGACTCGCACCGGATCCTGGAGTCCTTCGACCTCGCCGACGAGCACCTCCAGGCCTTCGAGACCGAGCTGGCCGAGCACCTCCACCGGCACACCGGCTCCGCCGTCGTCGCCCGGGAGACCCGCGAACAGGCCCGGGACTACCTGCGGTTCTGCAGCCGCACCCCGAACCACGGTGTGGTCGCCGCCGCGCTCAGCGTGATCTCCGACGACGAGAAGGTGGCGCTGTACGAGGCCGGCCGGGACGGCGCCTGGCACGGCAGCTCGGCCACCCGGACGGCGGTCTTCAAGGGCTTCGGCACCCACGCCGAGATGCTCGACCGCGAGTTCATCGCCCACAACGCCGGGCTCGCCCGGTCGATCCTCACCGGAGCCGCCACCCATGCGTCCTGAGACGGCCACCGGGCGGGTGCCGAGCCCGCCCGCCCCCGCACGAGAGCCCGCCCCCGCAGGAGAGACGGCCCCCGCACGAGAGCCCGCCCCCGCAGGAGAGACGGATCCGACCATGCTCCGGCAGCACCCGCCGCTGACCTATCCGTTCGAGCCCAACGGTCTCGAACTCGACCCCCGCTACGCCGAGTTGCGCGAGCAGCCGCTCGCCAGGATCCGGATGCCGTACGGCGACGGCGCCTGGCTGGCCACCCGGTACGAGGACGTCCGGTCGGTGCTCGCCGACCCGAGGTTCAGCCTGGCCGCCGCGATGGGCGAGGACCAGCCCCGGATGCGCCCGGTGTCCCGCACCGGCGCGGGCCTGTTCTCCACCGAACCGCCCGAGCACACCCGGCTGCGCTCGCTGGTGGCCAAGGAGTTCAGCGCCCGCCGGGTGGAGCGGCTGCGGGTCCGGGCCGGGGAGCTGGCCGACGAACTGCTCGACGGCATCCTCGCCGCGGGCGGCCCGGCCGATCTGGTCGAGGACTTCGCGATCCCGATGCCGACCACCATCATCTGCGAGGTCCTCGGCATCCCCGCCGAGGACCACCGGATGCTCTGGCGGTGGGCGGAGACGGTGCTCTCCGCCGTCACCCCGGGCGAGGTGCTCGCGGTCGAGGGGCGGGCGTTCATCGACTACATGGCCGGGGTGCTGGAGCTGCGCGGCCGCGAGCCCGGCGAGGGCCTCCTCACCACGCTGGTCCGGGCCTGCCGCGAGCAGCGGCTGATCGGCGAGGAGGAGCTCCTCTCCATCGCCTGCGACCTGCTGATCGCCGGCTTCGTCTCCACCACCAACCAGATCGGCAACTTCTTCCACCAGCTGCTGGTCAACCCCCGCGACCTGGCCCGGCTGCGGGAGCACCCCGAGCTGATCCCGAAGGCCGTCGAGGAGCTGATGCGCTACGTGCCGCTGCTCACCGGCTTCAGCCTGCCCCGGTACGCCACCGCGGACGTCGAGCTGGGCGGGGTGGTGATCCGCGCCGGAGAGGCGGTGATGATCGCGACCGCCGCCGCCAACCGGGACCCGGAGGTGTTCGAGGAGCCGGAGCGGCTGGTCCTGGACCGGCCGGGCAACCCGCACATCGGCTTCGGCCACGGTGTGCACTACTGCGTCGGCGCACACCTCGCCCGGCTGGAGCTCCAGGTGGCGATCGAGCGGGTGCTGACCCGTCTGCCCGGACTGCGGCTGGCCGTCCCCGAGCACGAACTGCGCTGGAAGGAGGCCTCGATGGTGAACGGTCTGCAGGCGCTCCCGATCGTCTGGTGACCGCCGCCGGCGGCAGGACCAGGCAGCTCCAGTCAAGGCAAGGACCACGAGGAAGGCCAGAGATGGCACGGCAGAAAGACCCCGCACCCCGGCGGGAGTCGATGATCGTCATCGGCGGCGGTCTCGGCGGCCTGTCCACCGGGTGCTACGCCCGGATGAACGGCTACCGCACCAGGATCTTCGAGATGCACGAGATCCCCGGCGGCTCCTGCACCGGCTGGGACCGCAGTGACTTCACCTTCGACTGGTGCATCAGCTGGCTGCTCGGCAACGGCCCGGGCAACGAGATGTACCAGATCTGGCTCGAACTGGGCGCGCTCCAGGGCAAGGAGATGCGGCACTTCGACGTCTTCAACATCGTCCGGGGCCGGGACGGCCGGGAGGTGCGCTTCTACTCCGACCCGGACCGGCTGGAGGCGCACCTGCTCGGTCTCTCACCGGCCGACGCCGCCCCGATCCGGGAGTTCTGCGCCGGGATCCGGACCTTCCGCAAGGCGCTCGCCGCCTATCCGTTCCTCAAGCCGGTCGGGCTGATGGGCCGGTTCGAGCGCTGGCGGATGCTGGCCTCCTTCGCCCCCCACTTCAACACCATCCGCAAGTCGATCACGTTGCTGATGACGGACTTCTCGCAGCGGTTCCGCGACCCGCTGCTGCGCGAGGCGTTCAACTTCATCCTCTACGAGAAGCACCCGGCCTTCCCGGTGCTGCCGTTCTACTTCCAGCTCGCCTCGCACGCCAACCACGCCGCCGGGGTGCCGGAGGGCGGTTCGCTCGCGCTGGCCCGGTCGATCGAGGAGCGCTACCTCGGGCTCGGCGGCGAGATCACCTACAACGCCAAGGTCGAGGAGATCCTGGTCGAGCGGGACCGCGCCGTGGGGGTTCGGCTCAGCGACGGCCGGGAGTTCCGCGCCGACATCGTGGTGTCCGCCGCGGACGGCCACACCACCGTGATGAAGCTGCTCAAGGGCCAGTACCTCAACGACACCTACCGGCGGCTCTACACCTCACTGATCGACGAGCCGGGCCAGCTGTCGCCCGGCTACGTGTCGCTGTTCCTCGGGCTGCGCAAGCCCTTCCCCGAGGGCGACCCGTGCACCACCCACCTGCTGGGCGAGCGGGAGACGGCCGAGCTGACCGGGATCCGCTGCCCCTCGCTGAACGTGCAGTTCCGCACCCGGCACTACCCGGAACTGGCGCCGGAGAACTCCACCGTGGTGTTCGCGACGTACTTCTCCGACATCGCCCCCTGGCGGGCGCTGCACGAGGGCCCCGAGCAGTCCTCCCGGGTGCGGCGCGGCGAGGAACTGCACACCCTGCCGGTCAAGCACGGCCGGGAGTACATGGCGGCCAAGCGGCGGGTCCGCAACGGCATCGTCGGTTTCCTGGACGAGCGGTATCCGGGCTTCAAGGCCGCGGTGGCCGTCGCCGACGTGTCCACCCCGCTGACCCAGGTCCGCTACACGGGCGTCTACGACGGCACCTTCCCCGGCTGGAACCCCTTCGTGGAGGGAGCCGAGACGGTGGAGGAGGAGATCAAGAAGAGCGGTCCGGTGCTGCCCGGGCTGTCGAACTTCTACCTCTCCGGGGTCTGGGCGACCATCGGCGGGCTAATCCGGGCGGCCGCCGCCGGGCGGCACGTCATGCAGTTCGTCTGCCGGGACGACGGGGTGGAGTTCACCGCCGGGATCGACCCGGGCGCCCCGATGCCGACCCACCTGGTCATCCCGGTGGGCCGGCCCGCGGAGCCGGGCCGGCGGACGGTGCCGCCCGCCGCGAAGGCCGCCGGCGAGGCCGGCGAGGCCGCCGAGGGCGACGCGGGCAGCGAGGACAACAAGAACGTGCAGACGGGAGCCCTGGCATGAGGATCGAGAAGTGGGTGGTCCGGGAGCACCTGGACGGTGTGCCCGACGTCAACCGCGTCTACGAGAAGGTCGTGGAGGACGTCCGGATCGACCTGCGGCCGGACGAGATGCTCCTCCGGACCAGGTACGTCTCGGTGGACCCGTACCAGAACGGCCTGGCGCTGGAGACGCCGATCGGCCACCACATGGGCGCCGACTCGATCATGGAGGTGGTCGAGGCCGGTCCGGCGGCGGCGTTCGCGGTCGGCGACCTGGTGCAGGGCTTCGGCGGCTGGCGCACCCACGTCGTCCACAACGGCGCCGAGGAGCTGTGGACGACCGGCACCTTCCCGATGGTGTTCCCGGCCTACCGCCGGCTCGACCCGTCCTGGTACGACGAGCGGCTGCCGGTGTCCAGCGCGCTCGGCATCATGGGCGCGCCCGGGATGACGGCCTGGGGCACGCTCACCCGCTTCCTGGAGGTCCGGCCCGGGGACACCGTGGTGGTCAGCGGCGCCTCGGGCTCGATCGGCACCCTGGTGGGCCAGTTGGCGAAGCGGGCCGGGGCCGGCCGGCTGGTCGGCACCACCGGCTCGGCGGGCAAGGCCGAGTACCTGCGCGAGCTGGGCTTCGACGAGGTGGTGCTCTACACCCAGGGCGACGACGCGGAGAAGGCCCGGCAGGCGCTGCAACTCGCGGCGCCGGACGGCGTCGACCGGTACTTCGACAATCTGGGCGGCACGGTCACCGACGCGGTGTTCACGATGCTGAACGTGGACAGCCGGGTGGCGGTCTGCTGGCAGTGGGCGACCACGGTGAACGGTGAGCTGACCGGGCCGAGGCTGCTGCCGTACATCATGTTCCCGCGCACCACGATCCGCGGCATCTTCGCCCAGGAGTGGTTCACCGAGCCGCTGCTGGCGCTGATGCACCGGGAGCTCGGCGGGCTGGTCCGGAGCGGGGAGATCCGCTACCACCAGACCGTGCACAAGGGCTTCGACGGGATCCCGGCGGCCTACCGCAGCCTCTACCTGGACCGCGAGCACAACCGGGGCAAGGTCCTGGTCGAGGTCTGATCCCCGCCGGGCCCGACCGGGTCCGGTCCGCCGGCGGGAGGGTGCGCCCCTCCCGCCGGCGGCGGATCACTCGTCGTCGAGGTCGATGTCGAAGCCGCCGGCGTCCGAACCGTCCGGGGTGCCGCTGATCGCGTACCCCTGGCGGCGCGCCTCGTAGCAGGCCACCGTGGCGGCGGCGGAGACGTTCAGCGAGCCGACCCGGCCCAGCTGGGGCACGAACACCACCTGGTCGCAGAGGGCGAGCGCGTCCGGGGTGATCCCCCGGTCCTCGTGGCCCAGCACGAAGGCGACGGCCGGGGTCAGCTCGGCGGCGAACATCGGCACCGCCTCGTCGGCCAGTTCGAGGCCGACCACCTTGAAGCCGTCGGCCTTCGCCGCCGCCACCGCCTCGGCGACGGTGGGGAAGTGCTCCACCTTCAGGTACTTGTCGGTGCCCATCGCGGCCTTCTGCGCGCCGGACGAGCGCACCGACGGGGTGTCACCGGTGAGGTAGAGCTTCTCCGCGCCCATCGCGGCGCCGGTCCGGACCACCGAGCCGACGTTGAACGGCGACTGGAGGTTCTCCAGGATCATCGCGAGCCGGAACTCGTTGCCACGCCGCCAGGAGCGGTGCAGCCGCTTCAGTTCGGTCCCGCGGAGCTGCTTCACGACGTCGTCCCTCGTCCACTCTCGGGGCCCTCGCCCGCCGTCGGGCGGGGCCGCGCTTCCAGAATCCGGAACCCGTTGACCGAGGTCAGCCGGGTGGTCGGCCAGCCGTGCTCGTTCAGCCACTTCTGCAGCGAGTCCGAGCCGAGGTGCTTCTGCACCACCAGGAAGGCCGAGCCGTCCGGGGTGAGCCGGTCCAGCCACTGCTCCAGCAGCCGCCGCAGCGCCGTCTTGCCGATCCGGATCGGCGGGTTGGAGTAGATCGCCGCGAACCGCAGTTCGGCCGGGACCTCCTCCGGCAGCGCGGCGTGCACGTTGCCGAGCCCCAGCGACCCGGCGTTGTCCCGGACCAGGTCCAGCGCGCGGCCGTTGACGTCCACCGCCCAGACCGGGAGCCGCTTGCGGCGGCTCGCCCAGGTCAGCGCGATCGGGCCGTAGCCGCAGCCGATGTCCAGGATCGGGCCGCGCACCCGGGGCGGCGGCGCCTGCTCCAGCAGGATCCGGGTGCCCGGGTCCAGCCGGTTGCGGGAGAAGACGCCCGCGTCGGTGCTGAGTTCCAGGGTGAGGTCCGGCAGGGTGACCGTGATCGGCCGGCGCTCGCTGGCGACCTCGGGTGCACCGGAGAAGTAGTGCGAGCCGGACATGCGTTTCCCCGTCGTTCGTAAGGGCCTCGGGGCCACCGGGAGGTGTGGGTAAGCCCTGCTGGTACGGCTCCGATCGTACCCCGGTGCCCGGCCGGGACCGTGTCCCGCGCGGTGGGGGCGGGCTGTCCCGGGGGTCGGGGCGTCCCGGGGTCAGGCCGTCCCGGGGGTCTTGCGGGTGGCCACGTTGATCCGGTTCCAGGCGTTGATGGTGAAGCAGAGCGAGATCAGTCGGGCCAGCTCCGGCTCGGGGAAGAGTTCGGCGGCCCGCTCGTACACCGCGTCGGAGACGCCGTCGCCGATGCGGGTGATCTGCTCGGCGAGCGCGAGGGCGGCCCGTTCGCGCTCGCTGTAGACGCCCTCGGGGGCCTCGCGCCAGACCGGGAGCAGATAGATCCGCTCGTCGCTCTCGCCGGCCTTGCGGGCGTCCTTGACGTGCATGTCCAGGCAGTAGGCGCAGCCGTTGAGCTGGGAGGAGCGGACCTGCACCAGCTCGACCAGCGCCGGGTCGAGGCCCTCGCGGGCGGCGGCGTCCAGGGCGATCATCGCCCGGAACACCTTGGGGGCGGTGCGGGCGAAGTCGAGCCGGGCGGCGGGAAGGGGGGTGGTGGTGTTCGTCATGGGTACGAGCCTAGGAACGGGATGCACCCCGGGCGGGGTGCATTCCGGGACCGTTCCCCCGGGTCAATTCCCCGGGCGGGCAACACGCCGGGGCGCCGGTGGCGCGTCGCGTCCGACCGGTGGCGGACGGATACTGCGAGTACCCCGCCGAGCGGGACCGACGGGCCGGGGGAAGCCTCCGAGGAACCTTCGAGGAACGAGGACGGACACCATGCCGCAGAACCACGAGGACTACCTGGACGAGGTCGACGAGGCCGTGGAGCCGGAGAACGGGGCGGCGGAGGACGAGTACGACGAGCTGGCCGAGCGCCGCGCACTCGGAGCGGACCCGGCCACCGAGGTCGCGGACGTCGCCGAGCAGAGCCGGACCGTCCCGCTGGACGAGGACGAGTACCGCGAGTAGTCGGCGGACCGGCCCCGGGAACGAGGGCGGCTACAGCGCCCCGCGGCGCTGGAGCCAGGTGAACGCCGCCCAGCCGGGGAGCACCGGCAGGACGAAGGTGAGCAGCCGGAAGAGCGCGACGGCGGCCAGCGCCCCGCCGCCGTCCGTGTACACCTGCAGGAGGCTCGCCAGCGCGGTGTCCACGAAGCCCGCCCCGCCGGGGGTGGGGGCGGCGTTCCCGGCCGCGTTGCCGATCAGGAACACCACCCCGACCGAGGCGAAGGACGGTTCCCGCCCGACCGCGCGGGCGCAGCAGTACAGACAGGCGATCAGGGTCAGCGACACCAGCAGCTGCCCGGTGAAGCCGACCGCCAGCCGCCCCGGGTTGCGCAGCAGCTCGACCAGCCGGGGCAGCACCTCGGCGGTCAGCGGGCGCAGCCGGGCGGCCAGCCAGCGCCTGGCCGGCGGCACCGCGGACACCGCGGCGAGCAGGGCGCCCGCCGCCGCGAGGCCGCCGGCCACGGCCGGCAGGGCGTCCAGTTCGGAGCCGCCGGGCTCGACCCCGGTCAGGTAGACGAACGCGCCGAGCTGGAGCAGGTGCAGGACCAGGCCGAGCAGCTGGCCCACGCCGACGCTGGACAGCGCCTGCGCGGTCGGGATGCCGGCCCGCTGGAGGAAGCGGGTGTTCAGGGCCACGCCGCCGACCCCGCCGGGGGAGACCAGTTTGACGAAGGACCCGGCCAGCTGGGCGAGCACGGCGTTGCGGAAGTCCAGCCGCTCCGGGACGAAGCCGACGAAGCCCATCGCCCCCGCGACATGACCGGCGGCCGCGGCCAGGACGGCGAGGGCGAGCCAGAACGGGTCGGCGTCGGCGATGGTCGCGATCGGGTTCTGCTCGGTGGCGAACAGCTGCGGCAGCAGCAGCCATCCGGCCGCCACGCCGCCGACGACGGCGAGCAGGGTGCGGGGCCGCAGCCGCTCCAGCCGGACCGGCCGGACCGGCGCCTGCGGGCGGCCGCGGAGCACCTCGGCGCGGATCCGGTCCAGCAGGTCGGGGCCGGTGGCGGGGGCCGGGTCCGCCGCGGGCGCGGGGTCGGCGGCGGGTGCCTCCAGACCGGTGCGCTGCGGGGGCACCCGGGGCGCGGCCGTCGCGGCATCGCGCCGGGCGGCCTGCTTGAGCGCCGCCCGGGTGCCGCGGGCCAGCGCGATGGGCTGGAGCAGCGGGAGGGCGGCGGCGACCGCGTCCGGGCCGAGCACCGACACCGCCGCGCGCACCGAGCGCTCGGCCCCGGTGCGCAGCGCGAGCGTGGTGAGCAGCTGGGCGACGTCGCTGAGCAGCACCAGCTCCCCGGCCGCGATGTCCCCGTCCGCGAGGCCCACCAGGTGCACCGCCCCCGCCGGGTCGACCAGCAGCGCGGCGGGCACCAGCGCGCGGTGCGCGATGGCGCGCCGCTGGAGCAGCGCCAGCTGGCCCCAGACGTCGGCGAGCAGCGCGTCGGTGACCTCCTCGTCGGCCAGCTCGTCCAGGGTGCGGCCGGGCAGCCTCAGGTAGGCGACCAGCGCGGCGTCCCGGCCGAGTTCGGCGGTCGCGGCGACCGGGCGGGTGCGGACCCCGGCGGCGACGGCCGCGTAGGAGACCAGGGCCTCGTGCTCCAGGCCGGTGCGCAGGGAGCGCAGGGCGCGCGGGTGCGGGGCGGTGCGCAGTCGCAGCCGGCGCCAGACCCGCTGCACCAGGGCGGCGGTGACCGCCTGCCGGTCGAGCAGCTGGACGTCCAGGTCGGGGCGGTCGCCGTGCTGGCGGACCAGATAGCGGTCGGGGCCGTCCGGGGTGACGGAGACCGGGTGCAGGCCGGCCTCGCGCAGGCTGTGCAGCAGCTGTCCGCGCCGGGGCCGGGGGTCCGGGGTGCCGACGGCCCAGCGGGTGCCGTGGGCGGCCGTCCAGCCGATCAGCACGCCGAGCAGCAGCGCGGTCGGGGTGGCCGCCCCGGCGGCGATGCCGGCCAGTGCGGACAGGGTGAGGACGGTCCACGGCACCCGGCGTTCGCGGGACGCGGAGGCGGTGAGGAAGGCCAGGACGGGGGCCAGGTAGCCGTAGACCGGCTCGGTGTGGGCGAGCGGGGCGCCGGGCAGCGGCCGGGTCAGCGCGGAGACCAGGGAGAACGGCGCGGGGCCGTCGATCCACAGCGCGAGGAGGAGCGTGACGCCGTACGCCAGGACGGCGGCCAGCACGCCGTCCGCGAGCTGCTGGAGGACGTGCCGCCGGTCCGTCCCGGGGGCGAGCAGTCGGCGGGCGGCCGAGCAGCCGGGCAGGAGCAGTACGGCGGCCGTGGTGAGGCCGGTGGCGACGCCGCCCAGCGGGTGCGGGACCAGGGCGGCGGCGCCGCCGACGTCCTCGGCGAGGCCGTTGGTGGTGGCGCGGGCGTAGTCGGCGGACAGCAGCGTCAGGGCGATCGCGCAGAGGCCCGCGAGCAGCCGGATCAGCGCGGCCGGCTGCCGGAGCCGGCCGGTGGCGGCTATGCCCGGGGGGCCGGGCGGGGGCGGGGCCCCGCCGGACGGGCCGCCCGCCGCGCCGTCCGCCGTCCCGCTCACCGCGCCGTCCGCCGCGCTGCCCGACCTGCCGCCCCCCGTGCTGTCGTCCGTGCCCTCGACCGTGCCGCCGGTCCTGCCGTTCGTCGCGTTCCCCGCCACATCCGCCACGGACGGCATGCTCCCACGAGCCCCCGGCAGCGTGTCTCGGGGCGCGGGGCGGGCCCGCCGTCACTACCCTGCGTCCCATGAGCGCCTGCGAAGACCTCGCCGCCGCACCCCGGGACCTCGCGCCCCTGCCACCCGTGGACGGCTGCGCCGACTGCCTGGCGCAGGGGCGCCGGGACTGGGTGCACCTGCGGCTCTGCCTGGACTGCGGCCGCATCGGCTGCTGCGACTTCTCGCCGCAGCGGCATGCCACCGCGCACTTCCACAACAGTTCCCATCCGGTGATCCGCTCCTACGAGCAGGGGGAGGACTGGCGCTGGTGCTACGTCCACGAGCTCATGGGGTGACGGCCCGGCCGGCGTTCCGGCCGGGTTGACGTCCGGGTGCCCGTGGGTCGAGGTGTAACTCCTGGCAGATCTGGACATAACGCCCGTACGGTCCTCGGTCGGCACCTGTCCGGCCGGCGGCCGCCGAAGGGAGCCGACGATGACCAGGCAAACAGCGGGAAGCCCGCACAAGCTCCGCCGCGGCACCCAGGAGCTGCTGGAGCGCCGGGGGATGGCCACGATGCCGATCGCGCTCCCGCCCCGTCCGGCCGGCACCGCGCGGGCCGCCGCCGGAACCGCGAGCGCCGCCTTCCGGCACGGCGGCCGGGACTCCGCGTCCGCCGTCCCGCACTCCGTGCCCGCGCACCACGCCGAACTCAAGGGCCATCGCCACCGCGGGGCCGAGAAGCACAGCGCGCACTGAACCGCCGGTGCGCCCCGGCCCCCTGCCTGACGTGCGGTCAGGGCCGGCCGGGGCGCGGGGCGGCGCTGCCGGTGGCGCTGTCGGTGGCCTGCGGTACGTTCGGGGTGATCGAGGTCGGCGGGCGAGCGGGGGGCGAGGGCGATGGCCGAGCTGATGACGGAGGAGCCGGTCGAGCTCCAGCTGGAGCGGTACCGGACGGAGCTGACCGGGTACTGCTACCGCATGCTCGGCTCGGTGTTCGAGGCCGAGGACGCCGTGCAGGACACCATGGTCCGGGCCTGGCGCGGGCACCGCGGCTTCGAGGGCCGGGCCGCGTTGCGCTCCTGGCTCTACCGGATCGCCACCAACGTCTGTCTGGACGCGCTGAACGGCCGCAACGCCCGGGCCCGGCCGATGGATCTGGCCGGCCCGTCCACCGTGGCCACCGCGACCGACGCCCGACTGCCCGAGATCGCCTGGCTCGGCCCGGCGCCGGACGGCCGGGTGCTGGCCGAGACGGCCGACCCGGCGGAGGTGGCGGCGCAGCGCGAGTCGGTGCGGCTGGCCTTCGTCGCCGCGCTCCAGCGACTGGCGCCCCGGCAGCGGGCGGTGCTGATCCTGCGGGAGGTGCTCGGCTGGCGGGCCAACGAGGTCGCCGAACTGCTCGGTGTCACCGTCGCCTCGGTGAACAGCGCGCTGCAGCGGGCCCGGGCCGCGCTCGCCGCCGACCCCGCCGCGACCCGCCCGGCCCCGACCCTGGACGAGGACCACCGGGCCCTGCTGGCCCGGTACGTCGCCGCGTTCGAGGCGTACGACATGGACGGTCTGGCGGCGCTGCTGCACGAGGACGTCACGCTCAACATGCCGCCGTTCGCGCTCTGGCTGACCGGGCACGCGGACATCCGGGAGTGGATGCTCGGCCCCGGGAGCGGCTGCCGGGGCTCCCGGCTGGTGCCGGTGGTGGCCAACGGCAGCCAGGCGTTCGGGCAGTACCGGCCGAGCCCGGCGGGCGGGCACGAGCCGTGGTCGCTGATCGTGCTGGAGGTGTCAGCGGGCCGGATCACCGGGGTCACCAACTTCCTCGACACCGAGGTGCTCTTCCCGCTGTTCGGTCTGCCCCCTCGGCTGGAGGCCGGGGAGTAGCCCGGGGCCCTCGCCGTCCTCCTCGTCCGGTTCGGCGAGGAGCACGGCGGCCAGCCCGCTGAACGCGAGCAGTTCGCGCAGCGGGCCGTTGGCGTTGCGCAGGACGAGCCGCACGCCGTGCCGGGCCGCGGCGCGCCGCAGCCGGGCCAGGGCGTCGACCACGGCGAGGTCGGGGGCGGCCAGTGCGCCCAGGTCGCAGATCAACGGAGGGGCGGCGGATGTCCGGGTCTCGGTCTTCACCCAGGGGAGACCGCTCCGGCGCCCGGGGCTCATCGGCCCGCCGGAAAGTTCTCGGGAAAGTCCTCCGGAAGAACTTCGCCGGGGAGCGATGAGTTTCCGCCGGCCGCCCGGTCTACCCCTCCGAAAGCGCGGCACCGGGCCGCGCGCACCGAACAGAGGGAACCGCCACCATGACCGAGAACCTCGGCACCCTGTCCGTCGTCCGCGAGCTGCCCGCCACCCCCGCCGAGGTGTTCCGCGCGTATGTCGAGCCGGAGCAGTTCGTCCGCTTCTGGGGCCCGGTCGGCACCAGTGTCCCGCTGGAGACCGTGACCATCGAGCCGGAGGTGGGCGGGCGTTTCGACAGCACGATGGTGCTGGAGGCCACCGGCGACCGCTACCCGGTGCGCGGCCGGTTCACCGCGGTCCGCGAGGGCGAGCTGCTGGAGTTCCTGGAGGAGGGTGTCGGCCTCACCGGCCGGATCACCCTCACCGACCTCGGCGGCGGCCGGACCGAGGTGCGGATGGAGCAGGAGAACGTCCCGGCGATGTACCTGGGCCCGGAGGCGGAGGCCGGCCACAACTCCAGCTTCGACCGGCTGGTCGAGCACCTCGCGGCCCGTCGCTGAGGCCGGCCGGCCCCGGCTGGCAGAGTGGGGCGCACATCGTCCCCGAGCCCGAGGAGGGCCCGCCGTGCCGGTCGAGCCGTTGAAGTCCCGTGAAGAGTGGTTGGCCTCGTTGCCGCGGATCTACGCGGCCGCGGGGTGCGTCCTGCGCGACGCGTCCGGGCGGATCCTGCTGGTGAAGGCCGGCTACCGGGAGCACTGGCAGTTCCCGGGCGGGACGATCGACCTCGGGGAGGGGCCGGCCGAGTGCGCGGCCAGGGAACTGCTGGAGGAGACCGGCATCGTGCGCGAGGCCGGTGAACTGCTGGCCGTCTCCTGGACCCACCCCTCGGGCGAACTCGACCATCCGGCCGGGCACTTCCTGTTCGACTTCGGCAGCGTCCCGGACGGCACCCCCGTGACCGTCCCGGCCGGAGAGCTCGACGACCACCGCTGGGTCGAGGACCACGAGGCGCTCGAACTCCTCGGCCCGGCAC
Organism: Kitasatospora sp. NPDC089913; assembly: GCF_044748625.1. Lineage (NCBI taxonomy): Bacteria > Bacillati > Actinomycetota > Actinomycetes > Kitasatosporales > Streptomycetaceae > Kitasatospora > Kitasatospora sp. NPDC089913. Next base: position 266,061 of record NZ_JBIVGI010000006.1, read on the forward strand.
GCTCGTTGCGGCTCCGTGCGGCGCTGGAGGCGAAGGCCGACGGCGGGGTGCGGATCGTCACCACCCACGTGTCGGGCTTCTGACCGCGACCGGTGTCCCGGGGGCGCGCCCGTCCCGCGGCCCCCGGAACGGTCCCGGTCAGCCCTGCTCGGTGCCGGTGGCGGTGCCGTCGCCGTCCGGCTGGAGGAACGCGGCGAGGATCTCGACGACGAACCGCTCGATCCCCTCCTTCCGCACACCGAGGTCGTCCAGCACTCCGGCGCCGTTCTCCAGCTCCAGCAGCGCGAGCAGGATGTGTTCGGTGCCGACGTAGTTGTGACCGAGCTTCAGCGCCTCCCGGAAGGTCAGTTCCAGCGCCTTCTTGCCCCGGGCGTCGTACGGGATCAGCGCCGGCACCTCGGCGGCCGGGGCGGGCAGCACCGCCGTCGCGGCGGTGCGCAGTGCCTCCGGGGTGACGCCCTGGTCGACGAGCGCCCGCGCGGCCAGGCCGTCGGGCTCGACCAGCAGGCCGAGCAGCAGGTGCTCGGCCCCGATCTCGGCGTTCCCGGCCCGGCGGGCCTCCTCCTGGGAGGCCATCACCACGTGCCGGGCCCGGTCGGTGAACCGGCCGAAGCCCTGGCTGGGGTCGAGGTCGTTGGGTGTGGCCGGGTCCTTGGGCACGAAGCGCTTCTGGGCGGCCTGCTTGCTGACGCCCATGCTGTGGCCGATGTCGGTCCAGGAGGCGCCGGAGCGGCGGGCCTGGTCGACGAAGTGGCCGATCAGGTGGTCCGCGAGTTCGCCGAGGTGGTCGGCCGCGATGACGGCGTCCGAGAGCTGGTCGAGCGCGTCCGGGTGGAGCTTCTTGATCGCGTCGATCAGGTCGTCGAGGCGCAGCGGAGTGCTCTTGGGAACGATCGGATTCTCCATGCCGTCAACCGTAGGTTGTCGATGCCGCATCGTCAACCATCGGTTGACGATTGGGCGAGTTGGAGTATCAGGGGGTCAGCAGCCGGCCGCGGACGGCGGCGAGGTCGGCGGCGGAGACGCCGGCGGCCGTCAGTCGGGCGACCGGGTCGAGGCCGGCGAGGGCGGCGTGCACGGCGGCTTCGGCGGTGGTGCCGGCCTCGGCGAGGACGGCGTCGATCCGCCGGTACTGGTCCGGGAGGCCGAGCATGCCGTAGAGGGGGCGGACATTGGGGGCGCTCAGCAGGTAGTCGGCGACGATCTCGGCGGGCTCGACCTCGGCGAGGGCGAGCAGCAGCAGCGCGGCGAGGCCGGTCCGGTCCCGGCCGGCGCCGCAGTGCACGACCAGTCCGCCGGGGCGGGCGCCGGCGATCGTCGCGATCAACTCGGCGGCGGCGTGCGGGCAGTGGTCCAGATAGGGGCGCAGGGCGAGCGGCGTGCCGTCGAGCCGGCCGTAGGTCTGCCACCAGTCGGGGCCGGCGAGCTCGTCCAGCGGGACCCGGACCAGTTCGACGTCCCCGGGGAGCGGGAGGAGCGGCTTGTACTCCTCGATGTTGCGCAGGTCGACGACGGTGCGCACGCCGTGGTCGAGCAGGGCGTCCCAGCCCTCGGCGGTGAGGCGGTCGAGGTTGTCGGCCCGGGCGATCGCGCGGCGGGTGGTGCGGGCGCCGCCGGTGGTGGGCAGTCCGCCCAGGTCGCGGACGTTGAGGCAGCCGTCCCAGACGAGCGTGCGGTCCTCGGTGGCGGTGGTGCGCGCTTCTGCCCGGTTCATCAGGTCCCCGTTTTCCTCGGCGAGGGGGTCCCGTTACCCCCTCGTGATGTGGACTACCGGTGGGGCGGGATGGTTCCTCGGATCGTCCGATGATCAGAGCGTGACGGTCCGACAGCGGTCAGGCAGTGGTCCGACTGTGGCCGGGCAGTGGTCCGACCGTGGACCGATCGTGGCCGGGCAGCGGTCCGACCGTGGCGGGTCGGCGTCCGGGCGCCGCTCAGGCGGCGGCGGCCTCGGTGCGGACCAGCTTCTCCATCGGCTGCGCGGCGGCCTGGCCGAGCAGCGACCCCGCGGCGATCGCGCCGACCAGCAGCACCGTGGACAGCCACGCCATGGTCGCCACCGGCAGGGTGAAGGCCCCAACCACCCGGGCCACGCACTCGGCGAGCAGCGCGGAGCCCCAGACCACGGAGAACAGCCGCTCGTAGCGCCGGAACGGCCGCGAGCCGGCGGCGAGCCGGTCCCAGGCGGCCTCCCTGGCGGTCTCGCCCTTGGTGAGGAAGGGTCGCAGCGCGGCGGACATCAGCGGTCGCGCGGTCGGCGCGGAGCCCAGGATCGCCAGGGCCGTGAAGCCGCTGAGCACGGCCTCCTTGGCGAGCATCAGCCGGGCGTCGCCGCTGACGGCGGTGAGCAGCAGGCCGACCAGGTTCACCCCGAGCATCAGGGCGGCGAAGCGGTTCAGCGTCCGGTCCTTGACCAGGCCCAGGACGGTCCGGGCGACCGGGAACACGCTGCTCCAGGCGAGGGCGGCGAACTCGCTCGCCCCGAGGCCGGAGTGGAGGAGGTAGTAGGCGGCGAGCGGGCCGGCGATGTCGACGGCGAGCGGGCGGAGGGCCTTGACGAGCGGCTGCGGAGCCTTGGCGGTACCGGTCGCGGCGGCGCCGGCGGCGCTGGTGGCGGTGATCTGGCTCATGGTGGGTCCTCCCCGGACTGGCTGCTCGGTCGGCGGGCCGTTGCCCGCTCCGTCGTGCCTCCAGTGTTCCGATCGGGGCCCGTTGCCCAGCAGTGCCGTCCGTTGCGGGATCCGCATGACAGTTGTCACGGCGCGCGCCGTGACGGTGCCGCTGTGCTGCCGACTCCTCTGTCCGGTGGCCGAGTTGACCTTGTGTCGGCCTGACGTCCAGTCAGTCGCGCTCGAACTCCCAGAGTGCCCGGCCCAGGGTGTCCGCGCAGTGCACGGCGGTGAAGCGCTCGTCCTCGGCCGACAGGAACCCCTGGGCGACGCCGCGCAGCACCGTGCGCGCGGCCGTGTCCGCCCGGGTCCAGGCACCGGTCAGCACCAGCGCCGTGCCGACCAGCTCCGCACGCTGGATCCGGGCCACCGGGACGGCCAGCAGCATCGTGTTGACCTGCTCCAGTTCGGCGGCGGACAGATAGGTCTCGCCGGTGCCGCCGTCGCGCTCCCGGTCGATCCGGCGGCGCAGCTCGGGCAGCCCGTAGTGGCGGACGGCGGCCACCGAGTCGTCCAGCGCGACCTGCCAGCGCGGCCCGGGCAGAACCTCCCACCAGACGTCCTCCCGCACCGGCAGCAGCTCGCCGATCCGGGACCGCCAGGACTCGATGCCGTAGACGGCGCGCGGGTCCGGGCGCGGTCCGGGGAGGGCCGCGGCGGACCAGTCGGCGCGGCGGACCAGGCTCAGGTCGAAGGTGTAGCGGACCCGGTCACCGGCCTGCCGTTCGACCACGCCGACCATGGCCCAGTGGGTCGGGTCGGGGAGGGCGAAGGTCCGCCGCCCGCCGGTGAGGCCCAGGAGCCGGAGCGCGGGCGCGAGGTGGTCGCGCAGGCCGCGTTCGTGGAACTCGCGGGCGGTGGTCATGACGGTTCCTGGGGGTCGGAGCAGGCAGTTCTCGGCGGCACCCGGGGCCCGGGAGGGGCGGGGCGCGGGCGGCGGCGGCCGGAACGGGTCGTTCACCTCCAACGTAGGCGGGCGGTGTCCGCGCGGCCGTGGGCGAAGGCCAGCAGGCCCCGGGACCTTCGCCCCGCGCCCGGGCCGCCCAAGGGCCCGGCGGGCGCGCGCCGCCGGGCGCGGTGCCGCCCGCACGCCGCGCCGGTGCCGCCCGCCGACCGCCCCGCGCCGTCGGCTCCCCGCCCCGGTGCCGCCCGCCGACCGGGCCGGTGCCGGAGCGGGTAACGGTCGGGTCCACCGGGCCGGGGCGTTCGCCCGGATGGCGCATGATGTGGCGGGTGCAGAGTGCAGAACGCCCCGGAGCGGGCACCGACAGCCCCGTCGGCCGGTCCGGACCGGTCACGACGTCAGGCCCGCCCCCCGGCCCGCCCGCGCGCGAGGCCCCCGCCCCCGTCGATCTGACCGAGGCCGTCCGGGCCGCCCAGCGCGGGGACGAGGAGGCCTTCCGGCTCCTCTTCCGCAGCGTGCAGCCGGGTCTGCTCCGCTACCTGCGGGTGCTGGTCGGCGGCCGGCCCGAGGACGCCCAGGACGCCGAGGACATCGCCTCCGAGGCCTGGCTCCAGATCGCCCGCGACCTGGGCACCTTCGCCGGGGACGGCGACGGCTTCCGCGGCTGGGCCGCCACGGTCGCCCGCAACCGGGCCCTGGACCACCTGCGGGCCCGGCGCCGCCGTCCGGTCGCGGACCTGCCGTTCGACCACCTCGCCGAGCTGGCCGGCGGGGACGACACGGCCGGGGCGGCGCTCGCCTCCGTCGGGACCTCGGACGCGCTGGCGCTGATCTCCCGGCTGCCCCGGGACCAGGCCGAGGCGGTGCTGCTGCGGGTGGTGATGGAGCTGGACGCGAACAGCGCCGCCCAGGTGCTCGGCAAGCGCTCCGGCAGTGTCCGGATGGCCGCGCACCGGGGGCTGAAGCGGCTCGCCGAACTGCTGGAGCAGTCCTTCCCGACGGGTGGGGGCGGTGGTGCGGCCGGTGCCGGGATCCCGGCCTCGCGGTCGGTCCCCGACAACGGTCCGGCGGGCAGCGGGACCGTGCGGCAGGGCCGTGGAAGATCCGCGAGAAAAAGTTCTCCCCAGGGTGTGACAGAACGCCGGGCCGCGACGCTGAAGGACATGAGATGAGCACCAACCGACCACGTCGGATCGACCGTGACACCGCCGAGCAGCTGCTCGCCGGTGCCGTGGGCGGCCCGCCGGCCGGGCAGGAAGCCTCGCTCACCGGCCCGGACGGCAGCACCGGGCGCACGGGGTCCCCCCGGTCCGAGGCCGGACCGGGAGACCGGGTCGCCCGTGTGCTCGCCGCCGCCGCGGCGCCGGCGACGGGGGGCGAACTGGCCGGGGAGGAGGCGGCCCTGGCCGCGTTCCGGGAGGCTCGTCTCGCGTCCGCCGCAGCAGTACCCGCCGCACCCGCACCCGTCCGGAGACGTTCGATGGCCACCGCCACGCTGACCAGGGCCTTCAGTACGAAGGCCGCTGCCGTCGTGCTCGGTGCCACGGCGCTGGGCGGGGTCGCGGTCGCGGCCGGCACGGGCAATCTGCCGGTCCCCCTGGGCGGCGGTTCGGACCAGCCGCACCGGGGCGTGGTCGCCCCGGACAGCTCCGCCGCGTCGGCGGGCCCGACGGGCAGGTCCGAGGCACCGGCCGCCCGGCCGGCGAACCCGCCGTCGACCCCCGGCCCGACCGCCGGCGCGAGCGGCGGCGCGTCGTCCGCCGGTCCGTCCCGGCCCGCCACCGCCTCGGGCGGTCCGGCCGCCGCGGATCCGACCGCGGTCGATCCGTCCGGGCCGGAGAAGCGGGCCAAGGAGCCGCCCGCCCGCACCCCGGAGGAGGGCCGGGGCTCCTCGGCCCCCGTTGCCCATGCCGCCTTGTGCAAGGCGTTCGCCGACCGGGCGGGCAAGGGCGAACGCCCGAGGCTGCTGGTCGCCGACCCGCAGTTCGGCGTGCTGGTCGCGGCGGCCGGCGGGCCGGACAAGGTGGCGGAGTACTGCGCGCGGGCGCTCCTGCGCCCGGGCGACGACGACCACCAGGACACCTCCGGCCAGGGCTCCGGCTCCGGGGCCACCCGACCGGGCTCCGGTTCCGGCTCGGGCTCGGGAAGATCCGGCGGCGGCTCCGGCCCGGGTGGTGACGGCCAGGGCGGTGACAGCCAGGGCGGCACCGGTCAGGGCGGCGACAGCCAGGGCGGCAGGAACAAGGACGGCGGCTCCGCGGCCGTGGCCGGTGGCGTCGGTCCGGGTTTCGGTCCGGGCAGCACGGGCAACACGGCCGGCGGCAACGGCGGCGGCAACGGTGACGGCGGCAACGGCCGCACACCCAGGACCGCCACCGTCCCACCCGCGGCGGACCCGCCCGGAGGGCCGGGAGCGGACCGCACGGCACGACCCGACAGCACCCCGGGCAACCGGAGGTGACCCAGAACTCCGGATGAGCGGCGGGCGAATCCCCCCGGGCCCGTCGTTCATCCGGACCGCTCCACCCCGCACCACCGCAGTGACCGCACCACCGCAGTGACCGCTCCACCGCAGTGCCCGCTCCACCGCAGTACCCGCTCCACCCGGACCCCGGGCGGACGGTCGGCCCCCCCGTGCCCACCGTCCACCCGGCCGGTCCGCCCGGACCGGCCGGCGCACCCCGGAACGCGCCCCCGGTCCGGACGGTCCGGACCCCCGCCGGCCCGCCCGCCCGCAGTCAGGGCGGGCCGGCACCCGCTCGACCTGCCGCACCGCACCGATCGTGACCCTCCACCGGGCACGACCACGAGCCGGCGGTCGGGGATCCGCTGCCCGGTTCCCCGGCCGCCACCCCTTCCCGCGGCGGGCCGTCGGCGGACCGGCCGGTCGCCCCCGGGGGCTATCGTGCACACGTGCACGAGGCGGTCCGGGACCCCGGACAGGGCCTCCGAGGGGAGCGGTGCCAGGTGATCGGACGCGCGCTGAACGGGCGCTACGAACTCGTCGAGATACTCGGCGTCGGCGGCATGGCCACCGTCTGGCGCGGGGTGGACCACGTGCTGGGCCGCCAGGTGGCCGTCAAGGTCCTCAACGGGGGGCTCGCCGACGACCCGAGGTTCGCCGAGCGTTTCGGCCGCGAGGCGCAGCACGCCGCGATGCTGGTCCACCCGAGGATCGCCATGGTCTTCGACTCCGGCCTGGACCAGGGCTCGCCGTACATCGTGATGGAGCTGGTGCAGGGCCGGTCGCTGGCCGTGCTGCTGGCGCAGCGCCCGGGGCTGCCGGTCGAGCAGGCGGTCGGGATCGCGGCGGCGGTCTGCGAGGGGCTGGCCCACGCGCACGCGGCGGGTCTGGTGCACCGGGACATCAAGCCCGGCAACATCATGATCACCCACGACGGCGGAGTGAAGGTGGTGGACTTCGGCATCGCCCGCGCGGGCTCCTCGCACAACCTCACCCAGACCGCCTCGGTGCTCGGCACCGCCGCCTATCTGTCGCCGGAACAGGCCACCGCGAGCGCGCTGGACGGCCGCACCGACCTGTACGCGGTCGGCTGCGTGCTCACCGAGATGCTCACCGGCGCACCGCCGTTCGCGGCCGAGACCCCGGTGGGCATCGCCTACAAGCACGTCGGTGAGCTGCCGCTGCCGCCCTCCGTCCGGCGGCCCGGCCTGCCGCCCGCCCTGGACGCGGCGGTGCTGCGGCTGCTCGCCAAGCAGCCGGCCGACCGCCCCGCCGACGCGGCCGCCGCGCGGGCCGAACTGCTGGCCTGCGTCCCGGGGCTGGTGCCCTCCGACCCGACCACCGAGCTGCTCGCCGCGGCCTTCCCGCAGACCGCGCCGCCGCCGGCCGACCAGCGGCACACCACCCTGCTGCCGCCGCAGCCGGCGCCGCCGGCGCCCACCTCGGTGATGGCGCCGATCCCGGCCGCCGACCCGTTCCCGCAGGCCGAGCCGGTACGGGAGAGCCGCCGCCGGCCGATCGTGTTCGGGGCCCTGGGCCTGGCCGGTGCGGCCGGGGCGGCGATGCTCGCCCTCACCGCCTTCGACGACCCGTCCACGCCCGACGCGACCGCGCCGTCCGCCAGGCCCACCGCGACCGCGCCGGTCACCCCGGCCGCCACGCCCACGCCCACGCCCACGCCGACGCAGGCTCCGGTCCCGGCCCCGACGGCCACCACCCCGTCCGCGCCGCCCCCGGCCGTGCCGACCACCCAGCCGCCGCACAACCAGGCCCCGCTGGTGCAGATCAACGCCCTTCGCCAGAGCATCGCGCAGACCCAGGTGGAGAAGGACCGGGCCCGCCAGATCGAGCTGCTGCGCACCCTCGACGAGGCCACCGCCCGGCTCAACGAGGGTCACCCCGACGACGCCGCGAACAAGCTGAAGAGCGCCCAGCGCACCGTCCGCGACCTCGCCAAGCGGCACGCGATCGAGGGCCAGACCTACCAGAACTGGAACTCCCGGCTCTCGTCCCTCATCACCTCGCTCAACGCCACCGCCGACCGGGACGACTGACCCGCGCCCGGAGGACGGCGGGCGTGCCCCGTGGGCCGGACGGGTCGGGCGGGCGGATCAGGCGCCGAGGAAGCGCTGGAGCTCGTCGAGGAGGTAGTTGGCGCCGGTGCAGCCGATGCCCTGGAACCACAGCTGGTCGTCGACGGGGAAGGCGCGGTGGGCCCGGACGGCCTCCAGGGCCTGCCAGCCGGGACTCGCGAGGGTCGCGGTGAGGCCGTTGCGCTCCGGGTCGCCGTAGCCGGCGTACAGGAGCAGGTCGCCGTCGGCCCTGGCGAGCTGGTCCGGCGGGAGTTCGAGGTCGGGCCGGTCGACGTTCTGGGAGTCGGGCCGGGGGACGCCGGCATCGGCGAGGACGGAGCCGGGGAAGGTCTGCCGGGCGTGGAGCCGGATCCCGCCGCCCTCGACGAAGCGGACCAGGCTGACCTTCCGGCCGCCCGCCCTGGCGTTCGCGAGCGCGGTGGTCACCTGGTTGACGTGCCGCTGGTACGAGGCCATGAACGCCGCCGCGGCGTCCTGCCGGCCGAGCGCCTCGGCGTGGGTCTGCAGATCGGCCTTCCAGGTGGCGCCGGTGGTGGCGGTGAGGACGGTCGGCGCGATCGCCCGCAGCTCGTCGTAGCGGCCGCCGTCCCGGGCCTGGTTGGACAGGATGAGGTCGGGCCGCAGCGCGCGGACGGCGGCGAGGTCCGGGGCGCCGATCGGCCCGACGTACGCGATCGGGGCGAGCCGGGAGGCGGGCCAGTAGTCGGGGAGTGCCGCGTCGGTCGCCGTCCGGGCCGCGCCGACCGGGGTGATGCCGAGGGTGAGCGCGGAGTCCAGTTCGGCGGTGTCCAGGACGACGACCCGCGCGGGCGCCCCGGGCACGGTGACCGGGCCGGTGACGGTGGCCACGGTGACGCTCGGCGGCGGGGTGGGGGAGGGGGTCTCGGCGACGGCCGCGAGGTCCATCGGCGGGGGTGCGGCGGACCGCTCGGTGCAGCCGCTGAGCGCGCTGCCCCCGAGCCCGCCGAGCAGCGCGGTCAGCAGGGTGCGGCGGGTGATCGGGGACATCGGCACCTCGGGCGGCTCGGACAGCGCAGACGGGCGGAAGGACACGGCAGCGCGTCGATTATGTCCGAATTGGTGCGTAAAACGTCGCTATGCGTCCACGGTGGCCGCCCATGGCGCGCCCGGCACCACCAGCGGAGTGCCGGTCACCGGGTCCGGCACCACCACCGACTCCAGCCCGAACACCTCGCGCACCAGCTCCGCCGTGACCACCTCGGCCGGCGGGCCCTGGGCGACGATCCGCCCGTCCTTCATCGCCACCAGGTGGTCGGCGTACCGGGCCGCCTGGTTGAGGTCGTGCAGCACCGCGACGACCGTCCGGCCGCGTTCCGCGTTCAGCCGGCGGACCAGGTCCAGCACCTCCACCTGGTGCGCGATGTCCAGGAAGGTGGTCGGCTCGTCCAGCAGCAGGATGTCGGTGCCCTGGGCGAGCGCCATGGCGATCCAGACCCGCTGCCGCTGCCCGCCGGACAGCTCGTCCACGCCGCGTTCGGCCAGCTCCGCGGTGGAGGTGCGCTCCAGCGCCTCGGCGACCGCGGCCTCGTCCTCCGCGGACCACTGCTGCCACCAGCTCTGGTGCGGCTGGCGGCCGCGCGACACCAGGTCGGCGACCGCGATGCCCTCGGGGGCGGACGGCGACTGCGGCAGCAGCCCGAGCCGCCGGGCGATCCGCTTGGTGGGGACGCGGGCCAGCTCCTCGCCGTCCAGCAGCACCGCGCCGCGGACCGGCTTCAGCAGGCGCCCCAGCGCGCGCAGCAGGGTGGACTTGCCGCAGGCGTTCGGGCCGACGATCACGGTCACCCGGCCGTCCGGGATCCGCAGGTCGAGCCCCTCGGCGACGGTGCGGGACTCGTAGGCGAGCGTCAGGTCCCGCGCCTCCAGGCGGTGGGAGACCCGCTTCACGGGATCGGCCGACTCGGTGTCGGGCAGCATCGGGACCTCCACGACTCAGGAACCTCCACGGCGGGAGCGGATCAGCAGCCACATCAGGTACGGCGCGCCGACCAGGCCGGTCACCACACCGACCGGCAGTTCGACGGGTGCCAGCAGCCGGCGGGCCAGCAGGTCGGCGAGCACCACGACCAGCGCGCCGGTGAGGGCCGAGCAGAACAGCGGGATCTGCGCCGACCGGGCCAGCCGCACGGCGATCTGCGGGGCCATCAGCGCGACGAAGTCCACCGGCCCGGCCGCGCCCGCCGCGCAGGAGGCGAGCACCACGCCGAGCAGGGCCATGCCGAGCCGGATCCGGTCCAGCCGCAGCCCCAGGCCGACGGCGGTGGCGTCGTCGAAGGAGATCGAGCGCTGGGCCCGCGCCGCCCACAGCGCCACCGGGGTGGTGGCCAGCAGCACCCAGGCGAGCCAGCCGGCCTGGTCGTACCCGGAGCCGTTCAGGCTGCCGGTCATCCACACCTTGGCGGCCTGCGCCTGGAAGCCGTCGCCCTTGGTCAGGAACAGCGAGGTCAGGGAGGAGAGCGCGACGGAGACGCCGATGCCGATCAGCACGAAGCGCTGGGCGTGCAGCCCGCGCCGCCAGGCCAGCAGGTACACCAGCAGACCGGCCGCCAGTCCGCCCGCGACGGCCGCGTACGGCACCTGGCCGGTGGAGCCGACCACGCCGTAGGCCAGCAGGCCGACCACGGTGGCGGTGGCGCCCCAGGAGACGCCGACCACGTCCGGGCTGGCCAGCGGATTGCGGGCGACGGTCTGGACCAGCGCCCCGGCCAGCCCGAGCGCCGTGCCGGCCAGCAGGCCGACCACCACCCGGGGCAGCCGGAACTCGCCGACCACCAGCTCGTGCGGGCTCGGCTGCCCGAACACCACCTTCAGCACCTCGCCGGGCGCCACGGTGGACTCGCCCAGGCAGAGCGAGGCGACGACGGTGGCGGCCAGCGCGAGCAGCAGGCCGAGCGTGGCGAACGCCGAGCGCCGGTGCAGCAGGAAGGAGGCCGGCCCGGCCCGCAGCACGGTGTAGCCGCGCAGGGCGACGGTGCTCATGCCGCCACCACCTTCCGCCGCCGGACCAGCGCGACCAGCACCGGGACGCCGACCAGGGCGGTCATCACCCCGGCCGGCACCTCGGAGGGCGGGAACAGCACCCGGCCGAGGGTGTCGGCGAGCAGCAGCAGCGCGGGGCCGAGCACGGCCGAGAGGGCCAGCACCCAGCGGTGGTCCGCCCCGGCCACCGCGCGTGCGGCGTGCGGCACGGCCAGGCCGACGAAGGCGACCGGCCCGGCCGCCGCGACCGCCGACCCGGTCAGCACGGTGGCTCCGAGCGCGCCGACCGCGCGGACCGGACCGGTCCGCGCGCCGAGGCCCTTGGCGGTGTCGTCGCCGAGCGCCAGCGCGTCCAGCCCGCGTGCCACGGACAGGACCAGCACCGTGCCGACGGCCAGGAACGGCAGCAGCTGCCGGGCGACGTCCGCGTCCCGTCCGGAGAGCGAGCCGACGTGCCAGAACCGGAACTGGTCCATGGCGGCCGCGTCGGTGGTGAGCACCAGGGTGTTGAGGGAGGCGATGAACGCGGAGATCGCCGCGCCGGCCAGCGCCAGCTTGACCGGTGCGGTGCCGCCCCGGCCGCGTCCGGCGAGCCCGTACACCAGCGCGGTGGCGAGCACCGCGCCGGCGAAGCCGAACCAGACGTACCCGGTGAGCGTGGAGATCCCGAACACGGAGATCGCCACCACCACGCCGGCCGCCGCGCCCTGACTGACGCCGAGGATGCCGGGGTCGGCGATCGGGTTGCGGGTGATGCCCTGCATGACGGTGCCGGCGAGGCCGAGCGCCGCGCCCACCGCGAGGCCGACGACCGTGCGCGGCAGCCGCAGCTCGCGGACCACCACGGCGTTGGTGCTGTCCCCGCCGTGCAGCAGGGCGTCGACGGTGTCGCCGAACGGGACGGTGCGGCTGCCGACCGCCAGGCTCAGCAGCACGGCGCCGGCCAGCAGGGCCAGCGCGGCGGCGAGCCACAGTATTCGGCGGCGCAGCAGCCGGGCTCTTCCGGGTGCGGTGGTGTCGGTCATGGCTCTCTCTCGCAGATAGCTCAGGCAAACCTAAGTTCCGCGTCGAAGCCTGGGCAAATCCCCCCGGCCCGCTCCCGCCCGGCACCGGCCCGACCGGGCCGGTTGGATAGCCTGGCGGCATGCCTGTGACCTCGGACGCCCCGCTGACCGTGGGTTTCGACCTCGACATGACGCTGCTCGACACCCGTCCCGGGATCCGGGCCACCTATCTGGCGCTGTCCGCCGAGACCGGTACCGCCATCGACGCCGACCTGGTGGTCACCCGGCTCGGGCCGCCGCTCCTCGACGAGCTGCGCAACTGGTTCCCGGCGGAGGAGCTGGACGCGGTCGCCCACCGCTACCGCACGCTCTACCGGGACCACGCCTTCGCGCCGACGGTCGCCCTGCCGGGCGCGCACGCCGCGCTGGAAGCGGTCCGCGCGCACGGCGGCCGGGTCGCGGTCATCACCGGCAAGTACGAACCGAACGCCCGGCTCCACCTGGAGCACGCGGGTCTGCGCGCGGACGCGCTGGTCGGCGACCTGTGGGCGGAGACCAAGGGCGTGGCGCTGCGCGAGCACGGCGCGACCGTCTACGTCGGCGACCACCTCGGCGACATCCGGGGCGCCAAGCACGCGGACGCGGTGGCGGTGGCCGTGGCGACCGGCCCGTACGGCGCGGAGGAGCTGCTGGCGGCCGGCGCGGACGCGGTACTGCCCGACCTCACCGCCTTCCCGGCCTGGCTCGACGCGCACCTGGCCGCCCGCTGAGGCAGCCGCCGACGCCCGCGGCCGCGCGCCGTCAGGCTCCGGCGCGGACCCGGCGCCGCTGGGCGCGCGCGGAGAGCAGCAGACCGGTCAGGGCGAGCAGGAAGCCGAGCGGCATCAGCATGCTCAGCCAGTAGGCGGCCGACGGCAGCGGCGTCAGGTGCAGGAACAGCGGGACGAAGGTCACCAGGGTGGCGAGCGCGCCGAGGCCGAACACGACCGTGCCGGCCTTGACGAAGGCGTCGCCTCGGTCGGCGCTCTGGCTGCTGACGCTGCTCGCGCTGCTCACGGGGCTTGCTCCTCTGCGGCGGGGTCCGGCCGCGGCGGCGGGTCCGGCGGCCGTCCCAGTCTCGCAGAGCCGGCCGGGACGCGGGTCGCCGCGGTACCGCCGGGCCGGCTCCGCAACCGCTTCGCGGGCGAGCGGTCCCGTCACGTTGCGCAGTTTTCCGGGCGCTGGGCGTTTTGATCCCTGCTGGGCGGGGGTATGCAGGCTGTGCCGAGGGGTGCGATCAGTGCGCCCCGTTCTCTCCGACCGGAGGTGTGAGCCAGTGGACTGCGTCGAGTCGCGCCCGGGTCATGCCGGTTCCGGGTCGCGTGTGGCCGCCGGGGCTCCGTACGGAACTTTCGCGGAACGCGGATGAGACAGTGACGGACCGTTAGTCTGCTCCTTACAGTGTGCTGATCGTGCGCGCCCCGCAGGGCGCGTCCCCGGGGTCGGCCCGCTCTCCCACCACCCAGTGATCCCCGGCCAGGGCCGGGATCCCTCATACCCACATCGAGGACTGTTCGAGATGCCCACCGGCCAGGTCAAGTGGTTCAACGAGACGAAGGGCTTCGGCTTCCTGTCGCGCGACGACGGCGGCGATGTCTTCGTCCACACCAAGGCGCTGCCCGCCGGAATCACGTCGCTGAAGCCGGGGCAGCGGGTCGAGTTCGGCGTGGTCGCCGGACACCGCGGCGACCAGGCGATGCAGGTCCAGCTGCTGGAGGCGCTGCCCTCGGTGGCCGCCGCCCAGCGCAAGAGCCCGGACGACATGGCGGCGCTGGTCCAGGACCTCATCACGATGATGGACGCCGTGCTGCCCGGGCTCCAGCACGGCCGCTACCCGGCCAAGCCGGCCGGGCAGAAGCTCGCCGTCCTGCTGCGCGCGGTCGCCGAGCAGTTCGACGTGTGAGCCGACCGCCCGACCGGTGACGGCCGGGCGGGCGCTCGCTCAGAAGTCCAGCGCGCCCGGGCCGAGCGGGGGGACCAGGCCCTCCGCGGCGGCCCGGGTGAGCAGGGCGCGGACGGCCGCGTGGCCCTCCTCGCTGAGCTCCGCGGTGAACTCGTTGACGTAGAGCGCGATGTGCTGGTCGGCGACGTCCGGGTCCATCTCCTGGGCGTGCTCCAGCACGTACCGGCGGCTTGCCTCCGGGGCGTCCCACGCCTGCCGGACGGAGGCGCGGATCGCCTCGGTGAGCGCGCGCAGCCGCTCCGCGCCGAGCGAGCGCCGGGCGATGATGGCGCCGAGCGGGATCGGCAGGCCGGTCTCCCGCTCCCAGGCCTCGCCCATGTCGGCCAGGCTGCGCAGACCGTAGTTCCGGTAGGTGAACCGGGCCTCGTGGATGACCAGGCCGGCGTCCACCCGGCCGTCCCGCACCGCGGGCATGATCTCGTGGAACGGCAGCACCACGATCCGGCCCAGGCCGCCCGGTACCGCCTTCGCCGCCCACAGCCGGAACAGCAGGTAGGCGGTGGACCGCTCGGAGGGGACGGCGACGGTCTTCCCGCTCAGGTCGTCCCCGCTGTCCGGGCGGGTGAGCACCAGTGGGCCGCAGCCGCGCCCGAGCGCCCCGCCGCAGGGCAGCAGGGTGTACTCGTCCAGCACCCAGGGCAGGGCGGCGTAGCTGACCTTGAGCACGTCCAGCTCGCCGCGCTCGGCCAGGCCGTTGGTGACGTCGATGTCGGCGAAGGTGACCTCGGGGGCGTCCGCGCCCGGGACCAGGCCGTGCGACCAGGCGTGGAAGACGAAGGTGTCGTTGGGGCAGGGCGAGTAGGCGATGCTCAGCCGTTCAGCCACGGCCGGCCTCCTTGGGCGTTCGGCGCGGTCCGGGCGGGTCGGCCCGGTGGGACTGCGGTCCGTCGGCGGTCCGCGGCTCCGCCGCCGGGGCCGGCCGGGCCGGGTTCGGGGCCGCCAGGGCCGCCAGGGGCAGGGCGGCGAAGGCCCGTTCCAGTGCGCCGAGGGCCTCGCCGATCCGCCAGGCGGTCCGGTCGCGCGGGCCCACCGGATTGGAGACCGTGCGCAGCTCGAACGCCGGCACCCCGTGCCGGGCGGCGGCCTCGGCGACCCCGAAGCCCTCCATCGCCTCGGCCACCGCGTCCGGGTGGCGGGCGCTCAGGGCGGCGGCGCGCCCGGCGCTGCCGGTCACGGTGGAGACGGTCAGCACGGCGCCGGTGGCCAGGGTGCGCACCCCGGCGGTCCGCAGCGCCCCGGCGACCAGTGCCGCGGTGGCCGGCACCGGGGTGTGCCGGACGGTCCCGAAACCCAGCTCGGTGACGTCGGCGAAGCCTTCCGGCGTCTCGGCACCCAGGTCGGCGGCGACGATCGCGTCGGCGACCACGGTGGTGCCGATCGGCGCCCGGGGGGCGAAGCCCCCGGCGATCCCGGCGGAGACCACCAGGCGGTACCGGTCGCCGGTGGACGCGGAGAGTGCCGTGAGCGCGGTGGCGGCGGCCGCCGCGGCGGCGCCCGGGCCGACCCCGCCGGCCAGCACGTCCACCGTCGCGCCGGAGGGGTGTGCGACCCGGTCCAGCGCGCCGCCGGGCAGCGGCACCCGCCGGGCCGTGCCGCCGAGGCCGCGCAGCACGGCCCCGGCCTCGGCCGGCACCGCGACGACGACGAGCAGCCGGGCCCGCGCGGGGCCCGACTGCTCGTCGGGAAGTCGTACCGTCACCGGTCGACCGTCAGCTGTCCTGGGTGTTCAGCTGGAAGTACCACACGCCGTAGATCGCGTCCGGCTGCTTCGGGTCGCTCTCGACGACGGTGATCAGGGTCTTGCCGGAGGCGTTGAGGGCCTTGCTGGCCGCCACCGAGCCGGAGTAGGTGGCGTCCTTGGCCGCCGTGGCCAGGATGAACCGGCCGCCCTGCGCCTGTCCGCCGCCGTTGGTGTTGGCCCACCAGCCGCGGTCGGCCACGTCGGGGCTCACACCGACGCCGATCCGGTCGCTCATGGTGACGTCGGACTTGGGGAGGGTGCCCTCGTCCAGAGCCTTGCCGGCCTTGTCCTGGCACTCCTCCTGCTGCTGCTCGGTCAGCGGCTTGCCCTCGTTGAAGCAGAAGGGGTCCTTGACCGTCGAGGAGTTCCCGACGACCAGCGTGACGCGGTGGTCGCTGATCTCGTGCTGGTCGGACGCGAAGGCGATGGACCCGCCGACCGTGCCGGCGGCGATGACGACGACGGCGCCGAGGCCGGCGATGACGCGGGTGCTGAGGCTCATGCGTCAGAGGCTACCGGGCTTTGGCGATCACGCTACGCGGGGGTCGGCAACCGCGTGTTGTGCCCGGGCACGGGCCGCCCGCCACCGGCCGGGGCGGCCGCTCACGCCACCCGGGGAGCGGCGCGCCGGTGGCGCACACCCACCCGCAGGAGCGAGCGGAGCGTCCACAGCAGCACCGCGCCGAGCACGGCGGCGGCCACCGACAGGCCCAGCGCGCCGTTCAGCGGCAACAGGATGCCGACCGCCCCGCCCGCCACCCAGGACATCTGGAGCAGGGTCTCCGAGCGGGCGAAGGCCGAGGTCCGCACCGACTCGGGCACGTCCCGCTGGATCAGCGCGTCCAGCGACAGCTTGCCCAGCGAGGCCGCCGTCCCGGCGGTCGCGGCCACCGTCACCACGGTGACGGTGCCGTACCAGAGCGCGGCGGCGGCGGTGGCGGAGCCGGCCAGCAGCAGCATCGCGGTGACCGTCATCTCCGGGCTGCGGGGGCGCAGCCAGGAACCGAGCGCCGAACCGATCGCGTTGCCCGTCCCGGCGGCCAGCGCCACCAGCGCGAGCGCCAGGGTCGGCTGCAGGCCGCCGACCGGTTCCTCGCGGAGCAGGAACGCCAGGAACATCACCAGGAAGCCGACCAGCCAGCGCATCGCCGCCATCGCCCGCAGCGCCAGGATCACCGAGGGCCCGACGGTGCGCAGCGAGGCCTTGGGCCGCTGCCCGGCGGCGGGCTCCGGCGCGGGGGCGCCGCGGCCGTGCAGGACGCCGTGGTGGCCCGGCGGGTGTTCCTCGGCGTGCAGCACGGCCCGCTGCTCGCCCTTGGCCGAGTCCACCGTGTGCGGCAGGTGGAAGGCCATCAGGGTGCCGGCCACGAAGACCAGGAAGGCGCCGCGCAGCGGCCAGCCGGGACCGATCAGATGCAGCAGCCCGCCCACCCCGGCCGCGACCATGGTGGCCAGCAGCCCGGCCAGGGTGACCCGGGAGTTCGCCTTCACCAGCGACAGCCGGCTGGGCAGCAGCCGGGGCACCACGACGCTGCGCACCACCCCGTACGCCTTGGACGCGACCAGGACGCCGAGTGCCTCCGGGTAGAGCGCCAGCCCGCCGCCGGTCACCACACCGGCCATGGTCCAGGCGAGCACCGCGCGGGCCAGCATCGACATCGCCATGGCGGCCCGGCGGCCGTGCGGCAGCCGGTCCAGCAGCGGGCCGATCACCGGGGCCAGCAGGGCGAACGGCGCCATGGTGACGAGGAGGTAGAGCGCCACCCGGCCGCGGGCCTCGCCGGTCGGCACCGAGAAGAAGATCGTGGAGGCGAGCGCCACGGTGATGAGCATGTCCCCGAACGCGTTCAGGGCGTGCAGCTCGATCAGCTTGGCCAGGCCGGACTCGCCGGCGCCCTCGGCGGCGGTGGCCCGGCGGATCCGGCGGCCGGTGCCGTGCACGACCTTGCCGGTCCGGGAGCCGGCGGCGGAGGCGGTGCGGACCAGGAAGTGCCGGCGCGGCTCCTCGCCGTCACCGTCGCCGTCGTCCTGCTCGTGGTGCCCGTCCGGCCCGTCCCGGTCGTCCGGCGGCTCCTGGCCACCGCCCGCCGCCGTGCCCACGGGTGCCGGGGCGGGGCCGTCCGGTCCGTCCGCGGGGGCACCGGCCGGGTCCGCGGCGGGCAGTGAGGAGGGGTCCACCGACCGCGGTTCCCCCGCGGCGTGGACCGGAGACTGCTGTCGCGGCACGGCGTTCGCTTCGTCGGGGCTGCCGGTCTGCGAGGCGCGCAGTGCGTGCTGCGACGGTTTCTCGTCCGCCACATGCCCATCCTGCCCCAGAATCGGGAGGACGACGCGGGATTCCGCTCCGCGCCGCGCGAGCGAGGGCCGCCGTTCCCGTCCCGGACGCCCCGGATCCACTCCGGAACGCCCCGGACTGTGCCCGGTGGCCGACCGGCGGGTAGCCTGCCCAGAGTCCGCCCGAGTGCCCACCGGCGCCGGCGGACCGGACCAGCGGCGCGGCCGGTATCCGCGGCAGGCCGCAGTCGCGCAGAATGGACGAGGGAATCCGAGCCGCGACGGAAAAGGCAACTCGCCGTGGGCGACAGAAGAAATGGGAGAGAATCGACGCCGTGAGTGCAGCGATGCGAAGCCGTACCCCTGATCGGCTCTGTGCCGAGGCCGTCGAACTCGCCCGCCAGGCCGCCGAGGACGCCGTCGGAGCCGAGACCGTCGGGGGGCACCTGGGTGTCCAGGCCGAGACCGACCGTGTCGTGACCCACACCTTCGAGTGCCTGGACGCCGCCTACCGCGGCTGGCACTGGGCGGTCACGGTGGCGCGCGCGCCGCGGGCCAAGAACGTGACGCTGGACGAGGTCGTACTGCTGCCCGGCCCCGACGCCGTCCTGGCCCCGCAGTGGGTGCCGTGGAGCGAGCGGCTGCGCCCGGGCGACATGGGCCCCGGCGACCTGCTCCCCACCGACGCCGACGACGTGCGGCTGGAGCCGGGCTGGACCGGCGAGGACGAGCCCGCGCCGAACTCCGCGGTGGCCCAGGCCGCCCAGGAGGACGTACTGGTCAGCGACGACCCGGAGGTCCAGCCGGCCCCGGTCCGGGCGCAGATCCGCGCCGTCGCCGACGAGCTGGGCATGGGCCGCAGCCGGGTGCTGTCCCGGCTCGGCCTGCACCTGGCCGCCGACCGCTGGGAGAAGGCGCACGGCGCGCAGACGCCGATGGCGCAGTCCGCCCCGGCCGGCTGTGTCACCTGCGGCTTCCTGATCCCCATCGGCGGCTCGCTGGGCCAGGCGTTCGGGGTCTGCGGCAACGAGTTCGGTCCGGCCGACGGCCAGATCGTCTCCTTCGCCTACGGCTGCGGCGGGCACTCCGAGGCGGCCGTCATCCCGGCCCCGCCGGCGCCGGCCGCGCTGATCCTGGACGAGCTGGTGGTCGAGCCGCTGACGCTGCACCCCGACCGGCTCGCCGGTTCGGTCGAGCCCGACGCCCCCGCCGAGGAGCTCGGCCACTCCTGACTCCCGGAGATCGTCACGTCCGGCGGCCCGTCCCACCCCGGTGGGGCGGGCCGTCGTCGTTCCCGCCCGCGGCACGGCCGCGCGACCGGCCCGGGGGTGTGTCCGGCGCTGTCCCCGCGGCAGGGAAGAATGCCCCCGTAGGGCACAACAGGGCGGCGGAAGGCGGCAGGTCCAGTGGAACCTCGGATTCTCGGCAGCGGCACGGACGAGCGCCTCGCGGACCCCTTCGGCAGCGCCGAACTGCGCCGCCGGGTGCTGGACGCCTGGGCCGCCTCCCCGGCCAGGTTCCGGGAGGACGCCAACGCCGAGGAGGAGCTGGCCCTCGGCGGCTACCGCGACCGGCTGGTCGTCGAGCTGGCGCAGAACGCCGCCGACGCCGCGGTCCGGGCCGGGCACGGCCCCGGCCGGCTCCGGCTCACCCTGGCCGACGGCGTGCTGGCCGCCGCGAACACCGGTGCGCCGCTGGACGCGGCGGCCGTCGAATCGCTCTCCACCCTGCGTGCCTCCTCCAAGCGCGGCGACCGGGACAGCACCGTCGGCCGGTTCGGGGTCGGCTTCGCCGCCGTGCTCGCGGTCACCGACGAGCCCGCCGTGCTCGGCGCGGCCGGCGGGGTGCGCTGGTCGCTCGGCGAGGCCAGGTCGCTGGCCGAGGCGCAGCCCGTGCTCGACGAGGAGCTGCGCCGCCGGGACGGCCATGTGCCGCTGCTGCGGCTGCCGTTCGCCGCCGAGGGCCCCGCACCCGACGGGTACGACACGGTGGTGGTGCTGCCGCTGCGCGACGCGGCCGCCGAGGACCTCACCCGCCGACTGCTGGCCGGCATCGACGACGCGCTGCTGCTCACCCTGCCCGGCCTGGCCGAGGTCGTGGTGGAGACCTCGGAGGGCACCCGCACGCTGACCCGCTCGGCCGCCGGGCCGCGTCCGGACGCGGCCCTCCCGGCGCCGGGAGGCTCGGCCGCCGGGGCGGAGATCAGCGAGGTCACCATCACCGACGACGCCGACGGGCAGCTGCGGCGCACCGTCTGGCAGACCGTCGGGGCGGCCGGACCGCTCGACGCCGGGCTGCTCGCCGACCGGCCCACCGAGGAGCGCACCCGCCCGTACTGGACCGTGACCTGGGCGGTGCCGGTCTCCGACGACGGCGACCCGCAGCGGCCGGCGATCGCCCCGGTGCTGCACGCGCCCACCCCGAGCGACGAGCCGCTCGACCTGCCCGCGCTGCTGATCGCCTCCTACCCGCTGGACTCCACCCGCCGGCACGTCGCCCCCGGCGCGCTCGCCGACTTCCTCACCGAGCGGGCCGCCGACGCCTACGCCGAACTGCTGCGCGCCCGCGGCGGCGACCTCGGCTCGCTCGGCCTGGTGCCCGGACCGCTCGGCCGGGGCGCGCTGGACAACGCGCTGCGCGCCGCCGTGCTGTCCCGGCTGCCCGGGACGCCGTTCCTGCCGCACCCGGCGCCGGTCGAGGAGGGCACCCCGGCGTTGCGGCCCCGGGACGCGACCCTGCTGGAGGGCGCGGACGGATCGGTGGTCGAGGCGCTGGCACCGATCTTCCCCGGCCTGCTGCCGGCCGGTCTGGAACGCCGCACCGAGCTGCGGGTGCTGAACGTGCGCCGGGTCCCGCTCGCCGAGGTGGTCGACCAGCTGGGCGGCCTGGACCGGGAGCCGGCCTGGTGGCGCAACCTGTACGCGGCGCTCGGCGGCGCCGACCCGGAGGCGCTCGGCGCGCTGCCGGTGCCGCTCGCCGACGGGCGGACGGTGACCGGGCCGCGCCGGGTCCTGCTGCCCTCCGACGCCGCCGACTGGGCGGCCTTCCCCGGCTACCCGGAGGCGCTGGCCGACGCGCTCGCGGTGCTCGACCTGCGGCTCGCCCACCCGGAGGCCGCCCACCCGCTGCTGGCCAAGCTGGGCGCCGGTGCGGCCACCCCCGCCGGGGTGCTGGACACGCCCGAGGTACGGGCCGCCGTCCTGCGCTCCTACGAGCTGGCCGAGGACGACCCGGACGCCGCCGCCGACCTCGCCGAGGCCGTCCTGGCGCTCGTCCGGGCGGCCGCCCCGGCCCCCGGCGAGCACCCGTGGCTGGCCCGGCTGGCCCTGCTCGACGACGAGGGCGAGCCCGCCCGGGCCGGTGAACTCCTGCTGCCCGACAGCCCGTTCGCTGCGCTGGCGCGCGAGGACGACGCCGCCTGGGTGGACGACGAACTGCTGGAGCGCTGGGGCCCCGAGGTGCTCGCCGCGGTCGGCGTGCTCGCCGGGTTCGTGCTGGTCCGGGCCGAGGACGTGGTGCTCGACCCGGACGACCTGGAGCGGCTCGACCCCACCGCGCCCGCCGACCGGGCGGCCGGCGGCCACCCCACCGGGCTGATCGACGAGGCACCGGACGGCCTGGCCGACTGGGCCGAGGACGCGCTGGAGGCCCTGCACGCCGATGACGCGGACGCGATCGGCGTGCCGCCGGTCGCCGCCGAGCTGCTCGCCGTCCGCGACCTGGACCTGGTGGACGACGACGCCTGGCCGCAGGCGCTGGCCACGCTGGCCCGCCCGCCGTACCGGGACGCCGTGGTCACCCCCGTGCGCACCCTGCTGCCGGACGGCTCGTACACCGACCTGCCGCCGTACACCGCCTGGTGGCTGCGCGACCACCCGGTGCTGGACGGCCGCGAGCCCGCCGGGCTGCGCGCGGCCGGTGCGGACCCGCTGCTGCGCGGTCTCTACGACGAGGCCCGCACCACCCTGGACGAGCAGTTCCTGCACGCGCTGGGCGTGCGCACCACGCTGACCGCGCTGCTCGCCGAGCCGCACGGTCCCGACGAGGTGCTGGACCGGCTCACCGATCCGGACGCCGAGATCGGGCACCGCCAGCTGCACGGCATCCTCAGCGCGCTGGCCCGGGTCGGCACGGACCGGATCGAGGCGCTGGACGTGGTCAGGGCGGTCCCGCCGATGGACCGCGCCACCGGGCGGAGGCCGGACCGGACCGTGGTGGTGGACGCCACCGAGGCCGTCGTCGCGGACGCCCCCGACCTGGTCGAGCTGCTGCACGACCACCCGTTGCTGCCGGTCGCCCCGGCACTGGCGGCGGACCTCGCCGAGCGGCTGCACGTCTCGCTGGCCAGCGAGGTGGCCGGCGGGCGGGTGCTCTCCGAGGGCGCGCTGCACCGGGTGCCGGCGGTGGTGCGGGAGCTGCTGCCCGGCTGCCCGGTGGCGTACGAGGAGCACGAGGAGCTGCTGGTGGTGGGGCCGGACGGGGAGGAGGCGGCCGTCGACTGGCGTTGGGACGGTGCGGCGGACACCCCGGAGGCGCCGTACGACCCGGAGTCGGCCGAGGAGGCCGACGAGGACGACGAGTTCGAGCTGCCGCCGGTGCCCGGGCTGCTGCACGCGGCGACCCCGGAGGGCCTGGCCGCGGGCCTGGCCTGGTCGGTGGGGCAGTGGCACCGCCGGTTCGAGGTGCTGGCCGCGCTGAGCGAGCCGGACCGGGCCTACGAGCTGTCCGCGGCGCGGGACTACGAGGGCTGACGGGGCGGCGGGGCCGGGCGCGGCGAGGAGCGTGCGTCCGGTCCCGGCCTCCGGTCCGTCGGCGCGTCCGGATCCCGTCGGTCAGGAGCGGGAGCCGGAGCGGGTCCGGCCGCGGGCGATCATCCGCAGGTAGAGCGCCAGGGTGCTCAGTACCCAGGTGGCGGTGAGTACCGCCGCCACCGCCTTGGTCAGCAGCGGACCGGCTTCGACGCGCGCGAGCGCACCGGCCCCCACCAGCAGCCCGGCCAGCAGCCCGGTGACCAGCAGTCCGCCCAGGAAGGCCGCGAAGGCCTCCAGTTCCCCGCCCCTGCGCCCCATCGCGGTACCCCCCGTCGTCCGAACCCCTCCGGTTCGTGGCTCAATCATCGAGCCGGCGCCGCATGATCCGCCAGACCACTTCCAGGACCAGTCCGGCGGTCACCGCGATGCCCACCCCGATCCACGGGTCCCGGGTGCCGGACAGCGAGAGCTGGAAGAAGTCGGAGAGCCACGGCACGGTCATCACCAGCGTGAAGCAGCCGCACATGGTGGCGATCAGCAGCACCCGCCACCAGTTGTACGGGCGGGCGACGATCGCCAGCACCCAGATGGCGACCAGGAACAGCGTCAGGGTGGCCACGCTGGTGTCCGACTCGAGGTCGGTGGCGTGGTCGGCCCGGGCGAGCGCGTACGCGGTGAAGGTCGCCGTACCGGCGATGATGCCGCCCGGGACCGCCAGCCGCAGCACCCGGCGCACGAAGCCGGTGCGGGCGCGCTCGTTGTTGGGCGCGAGCGCCAGGAAGAAGGCCGGGACCCCGATCGTCAGGGTGGACAGCACGGTGGAGTGCCGGGGCAGGAACGGGTACGGCGAGTGGGTGAAGATCACCAGCAGTGCCAGCAGCACCGAGTAGACCGTCTTGACCAGGAACAGCCCGGCCACCCGCTCGATGTTGCCGATCACCCGGCGGCCCTCGGCGACCACCGAGGGCATCACCGCGAAGGAGTTGTTCAGCAGCACGATCTGGGCGACCGCCTTGGTCGCGTCGCTGCCGCTGCCCATCGCCACGCCGATGTCCGCGTCCTTGAGCGCCAGCACGTCGTTGACGCCGTCGCCGGTCATCGCCACGGTGTGCCCGCGCGACTGCAGCGCGCCGACCAGTTCGCGCTTCTGCTGCGGGGTGACCCGGCCGAAGACGGTGGTGCGCTCAGCGAGGTCGGCCAGCGCCTCCGGCTCGCCGGGCAGGGTGCGGGCGTCCACCGGGTGGTCGGCGCCGGGCAGCCCGAGGTGGGCGGCGACCGCGCCGACCGAGACGGCCGCGTCACCGGAGATCACCTTCGCCTCGACCTGCTGGCTCTCGAAGTAGCGCAGGGTGTCGGCGGCGTCCTCGCGCAGCCGCTGCTGGAGCACCACCAGGGCGAGCGGGCGCAGTCCGGCGGCCGGGTCCGGGGCGTCCAGCGGGACGGGCGTGCGGCCGAGCAGCAGGACCCGCAGGCCCTGGGCGCCCAGCTCGTCGACCTCGGCCAGGGCCGGGTGGCCGGCCGGCAGCAGGACGTCCGGCGCGCCGAGCAGCCAGCTGGCCTCGCCGCCGCGCGGCTCCAGCAGCTGGACCCCGCTCCACTTGCGGGCGGAGGAGAACGGCATCGCCTCGATCACCCGCCAGCCGCCCCGGGCCCCCGGGGCGCCCCGGCCGGCCTCCGGGCCGTCGCCGTCCGGGGACCGCGGGCCGCCGACCGCGGCGTCCCGGCCGTCGCCGTAGGCGTCGATGACGGCCTGCATGGACGCGTTGGGGCGGGCGTCGGCCCCGGCCATCACCGCCAGTGCCTGTTCGACGGTCTCCTCGAGGGTGCCCCGGTCGTCCAGCCTGCCGCGCTCGTCGGTGGCCCCGGCGTCCCCGCCGTCCGCGTCGGCTCCGAGGATCCGCAGGTCCACCAGGTCCATGCCGCCCTCGGTGAGGGTGCCGGTCTTGTCCAGGCAGACGGTGCTCACCCGGGCCAGGCCCTCGATCGCGGGCAGCTCCTGGACCAGGCACTGCTTGCGGCCCAGCCGGATCACCCCGATAGCGAACGCCACCGAGGTCAGCAGCACCAGGCCCTCGGGCACCATCGGCACGATCCCGGCGATCATCCGGCGGACCGCCTCGCGCCAGTCGCGGCCCTCCACGGCCAGCTGGCTGATGATCAGACCGACCGCGGTCGGGACCAGCAGCCAGGTGATGAACCGCAGGATGCTGTCGATGCCGCTGCGCAGCTCCGACTTCACCAGCGTGAACCGGCTGGCCTCCTCGGCCAGCTGCGCCGCGTACGCCTCGCGGCCGACCTTGGTGGCGGTGAAGGTGCCCGCGCCGGCCACCACGAAGCTGCCGGACATCACCTGGTCGCCGGGCTGCTTGAGGACCGGGTCGGGCTCGCCGGTGAGCAGCGACTCGTCGATCTCCAGACCGTCCGCCTCGGTGACCTCGCCGTCGACGATCACCTTGTCGCCGATGCCCAGCAACACGGTGTCGTCCAGCACGATCTCGCCGACGGCGATCTGTTCGACGGTGCCGTCCCGGCGGACCTGGGGTCTGGCCTCGCCGATCAGCGCGAGGCTGTCCAGGGTCTTCTTGGCCCGCAGCTCCTGGATGATGCCGATCGCCGTGTTGGCGACGATGACCAGTCCGAAGAGACCGTCCTGGATCGGGCCGACGACCAGGATGATCGCGAACATCACGCCGATGATCGCGTTGAAGCGGGTGAAGACGTTGGCCCGGACGATCTCCTTGGTGGAGCGGCTGGAGCGGACCGGTACGTCGTTGACGTCGCCCCGGGCGACCCGTTCGGCCACCTCGGCGGCGGTGAGCCCGCCGCGCCGGCCGGGCAGCAGCCCGAGCGGGTGGGCGCCGTCGGGCCTCTGCCCGTCGGGCTTCTCCCCGGTGGCCGGGGCCGCGGTCGGCCGGTCCTCGGCGGGCTGCGCAGGCTGCGTCATGGCACCGACTCTACGGGTGCCTTATGTCCGATGCGTGCTACTAAAGGACTATTCAGTCCGACTGGGTGGCAGGGTCCCCGCCGTTCCCCCCGGGGGCCGTGCGCGGTGCCCGCTCGGCCGCCTCCGCGGTGCCCGTCGGGCCCGTCGCCCCGGCCTCGGCGGCCCGGCTCCGGGCGATGGCGTCCCGGCGGGCCCGGCAGTACCAGAGGCCGATCAGACCGAGGCCGCCGCCGGCCAGGCAGATCCACGGCCAGTTGCCGTGGCCGTGGTCGGAGAGGGTCCCCCAGAAGGGGAGCAGGACGACGAACGCCACGAACCAGAGCACCGTCCCGCCGCCGACGATCGCGACGTCATTGGCCTCCAGCGGAGGTGGAGCGGGGTGCGTCGGCGTCTTGGGCATGGGCCCTAGGGTACGGGTGCGGCGGGCGTTCGATCGATTTCCTGCGCGGACTGTCCGGGGACGTTCCGGTCCCCTTCTGTCTACGCGCGAAGATAGCGAACGGGCGACAGCGGAACTCATACTTGTCATTCCGGTTGTTCGGGGCACGCCCAGGACATCGTGCTTCGTGCCCGTCCGACCGGATCGCCCGGCCACAGTCGCCCGGGCGGCTCCCCCTCTCTCCTCCGCCCCCACAGAGGACGCAGCATGCCCGTGGCCCAGCCGACCACCGAGTCGCCCGAGCCCGCCCAGCCCGACGCGCCGAAGCCCCCGACCGGCGCTCTGGACCGCTACTTCCGGATCGGCGAGCGCGGCTCCACCCTGCCGCGCGAGATCCGCGGCGGCATCGCCACCTTCTTCACCATGGCCTACATCCTGGTGCTGAACCCGATCATCCTGGCCAGCGCCACCGACATGACCGGCGCCCACCTGGACAACACCCAGCTGGTCACCGCCACCGCGCTCACCGCGGGTCTGACCACGCTGCTCATGGGTGTGATCGGCAACGTCCCGATCGGCCTGGCCGCCGGTCTCGGCGTCAACACCATCGTCGCCCTCCAGCTCGCGCCCAAGATGACCTGGCCGGACGCGATGGGCATGGTGGTGCTGGCCGGCTTCGCGATCATGATCCTGGTCGCCACCGGTCTGCGCGAGCGGGTGATGAACGCCGTCCCGCTCGGGCTGCGCAAGGGCATCGCCATCGGCATCGGCCTGTTCATCAGCCTGGTCGGCCTGGTCGACGCCGGCTTCGTCACCCGGATGCCCGACGCCGCCCACACCACCGTGCCGCTCCAGCTCGGCACCGGCGGCCACCTGCTCGGCTGGCCGGTCCTGGTCTTCGTGCTCGGCCTGCTGCTGACCCTGGTCCTGATCGTCCGCAAGGTGCCCGGCGCGATCCTGGTCTCCATCGCGGTGATGACCGTCGTCGCCGTGGTCATCGACAAGCTCGCCGACCTGCCCGACAGCGCCTGGGGCCTGACCGTCCCGGCCTGGCCCGGCAGCCCGGTCGCCAAGCCCGACTTCGGCCTGGTCGGCGAGGTCAGCCTGTTCGGCGGCTTCGGGAAGGTCGGCGTCCTGACCGGCGTCCTCTTCGTCTTCACCGTCCTGATGTCCTGCTTCTTCGACGCGATGGGCACCATCCTCGGCGTGGCCGACGAGGCCCACCTGCTGGACGCGAAGGGCGACCTGTCGGGCATCAACAAGGTGCTGATGATCGACGGCATCGCCACCGCGGCGGGCGGCGCGACCTCCTCCTCCGCGAACACCTGCTTCGTCGAGTCCACCGCGGGCGTCGGCGAGGGCGCCCGGACCGGCTTCGCCTCGATCGTCACCGGCGCCCTCTTCATGGTGGCGCTGTTCTTCTCCCCGCTCGCCAAGATGGTCCCCGCCCAGGCCGCCACCCCCGCCCTGGTCGCCGTCGGCTTCCTGATCCTGGCCAACTCGATCAAGGAGATCGACTGGGCCGACTACACGATCGCGATCCCGGCGTTCCTGACCATCGTGATGATGCCGTTCACCTACAGCATCACCAACGGCATCGGCTTCGGCTTCATCGCCTTCTGCGTGCTGCGCCTCGCCGCCGGCCGGGGCCGGGAGGTGCCGGTCGCGATGTACGCGGTGTCGGCGGTCTTCGCGTTCTACTACCTGATGCCCGCCCTCGGCCTGCTCTGAGGCCGGACGCCGCTCGGTCCCGGGCCCTCCCCGCACTGCGGGGAGGGCCCTCGGCTTTCCGTCCTCCCGGCCCCCGGGCCGGCCGGGGGGGCGAAGGCACGGACGCCGGAGAACCGGCCGGGGGGGGCGACGGCGGTGCTCCCGTGCCGGAGCGGCGTGGAGCCCGCGGCCGCTTCCGGGTCCCGGGGCGGTCAGTCGGTCGGATCGGTCATGGGACGTGATTCTGCAGGTCACGCCCGCCCCTTGGTCGGGCGGGGCGGGGCGGGCG
The DNA here is from genome assembly GCF_044748625.1 of Kitasatospora sp. NPDC089913. Lineage (NCBI taxonomy): Bacteria > Bacillati > Actinomycetota > Actinomycetes > Kitasatosporales > Streptomycetaceae > Kitasatospora > Kitasatospora sp. NPDC089913. The sequence continues at coordinate 294,282 of NZ_JBIVGI010000006.1, forward strand.
CGGTGGGCGGAGGTCAGTGGACGCAGTACTCGTTGCCCTCCGGGTCCTGCATGACCACCCAGGAGCCGCCCGGTTCGGCGACCTCGCGCAGGGTGGTGGCGCCGAGGGACTCCAGGCGGGCGACGGTCGCGGCGCGGGCGTCCGGGCCGGGGTGGAGATCGAGGTGGAGGCGGTTCTTGCCCTGCTTCGGTTCGGGGACGCGCTGGAAGAGGATGCGGCGGCCGAGCCCGGTGCCGGAGGCGGGGTCGTGCGGGTCCTCGGGGTGGCGGACGGCGGCGAGGGTGAGCCAGGCGTGGCGGCCGTCGACCTCGGTGACCTGGGCCGGGGTGACCGCGCCGGCCGACAGCAGGTTGCCGATCAGTGTGCTGTGGTCCTCGACGGTGTAGTCCAGTGCGGCGCCCCAGAAGGCGGCCTGGCGGTGCGGGTCGGCGGCATCGATGACGAGCTTCCAGTGCATGGGCATGTAACCAGTTATAGGGGTTGCCGGGCACCGGGGACAATAAGGGGCGTCAAGAGGCTCGCGGTGTAGCGGAGTTGACCGGGGGCATACTCCGGGCGAGACGGGGGAGGGGAGCGGTTCGATGGTGCGACAGGATCCGCCGACGGGGGTCGAGGCCCAGCTGCTGCCGGAGCTGTTCCGGACGGCCGACCGGGCGTCGATCGCGGGCCAGCAGGAGACGCTGCGCTGGTACCGGGGGCTCATCTCGATGCTGGTGGTCGCGGCGGTGGTCGGCTCGCTGCCCGGGCCGGACGACAAGGGGGCCGCCGACATCACGCCGCTGTTCTCGGTGGTGGCGTTCCTGGTGGCCGGGTACTTCTGGTCCCGGCTGCGCCGGGGCAATCCGCAGGCGCGGTGGTACGAGGCGCGGGCGGCGGCCGAGTCGGTGAAGACGCTGGCCTGGAAGTACTCGGTGCGGGCCCGCCCGTTCGAGGGCGAGGCGGAGTCGGCGGACGTCGACCGGGTCTACCTGCTCCAGCTGGAGGACGTGCTGCGGGCCTTCGAGGACCCGGCGATCGTGCCGCCGGACGCGGTCGCCGAGATCACCCCGGAGATGCGGCGGGTGCGGGCGGAGTCGCTGACCTCGCGCCGCACGCTCTACCTGCGCACCCGGGTGGAGGGGCAACGGACGTGGTACCGCTCGCGCGCCGAGTCCTGCGAGTCGCAGGCGGTCACCTGGGGGCTGGCCGTCGCGGCGCTGATCATCGTCGGTGCGGCGGCGGCGATCGCGCAGGCGACCGGGGCGCTGCAGGTGCACGTCTTCGGGGCCACCTCGGCGGCGGCCGCGTCGGTGATCGCCTGGACCCAGCTGAAGCAGCTCCGCCCGCTGGCGGCCGCGTACCAGCTGGCGGCGCGGGAGCTGGAGAACGTCGGCAACCAGCTCTCCGACCTCGACCTGCGCGGGCCGGACGCCGAGCGGGGCTGGGCCCGGCTGGCGGCGGAGGCGGAGGACGCGGTGTCGCGCGAGCACACCACCTGGCGGGCCAAGCGGGCCTTCCCGCGCTGATCGGGGCCTGTCGGCGCCGGGCGGGGCGGGCGGGTGGTCCGGTGTCGCGCTCAGGCGTCCAGGGGTGCTAGTCCGAACGGGTGGCCGGCCGGGTCGATCAGCACCTTGAGCGTGCGCCCGTGCTGGTAGGTGGGCTCGGTCGCGCCCAGGGCCAGCGCGCGGGCGGTGGCCTCCTCCAGGTCGTCGACGTAGAAGTCCAGGTGGAAGTGCTTGCCGCCGTCCGGCTCGACCCAGGGCTCCGGCCGGTACCCGTTGACCCGCCCGAAGCCGAGCGGGCTGCCGCCCTCCGGGTTGTCCAGGATGGCGAACTGCTCGTCCACGTGCCGGGTCTCCCACCCGAGCAGCTCGCCGTAGAAGGCGGCCAGTGCGACCGGGTCGGCACAGTCGATGGTGACCATGGCGAGGCGGGCGAAGCCGGTGTCGGCCTGCGCGGCCTGCTCGGCGGCGACGTCGGTCATGTCTGCTCGGCCCTTCTGCTGAGGGGTGGTGCGGCGCCGGGGGTCCGCGTGGACCGGGCCCCACGATCCAGCATCGCACCGGGAGTCATCGGGGGCACGGCCAGAGATGTGGGGCGAATCGGTCTGGAACGTTCCGGATCGCTACAGAATCGGCACTCCTTGGGCATCGGGCGACCAATGATTAGTTGTATAAACTTTTGATCCAATCGAGGGATTGTTGGTTACGGGGGGTTTCTCGATGGCAATCGAACTGCCCGACGAAGTCGCGACGCTGCTGAACTTCATCGGCATCCGCTGGCCTTCGGTCAACGAGGACAGGGTCCGCGAATTCGGCGAGCACATCAAGGAGTTCGCCAAGGGCCTGGAAGAGGTGCACGCGGACTCGACCGCGACGGTCCATCAGCTCGGCGGCGCCTACGAGGGCGCGTCCTACCAGGCGCTGGCCGCCAAGTGGGCCCTGATGTCCGACAAGCACTTCAACGAGGTCGTCCAGGCGGCGCACGTGGTCGCGCAGGCGATGGACATCGCCGCCGACGCGATCGTCGCGATGAAGCTGGAGGCGCTCGGCGAACTCGTCGTCCTGGCCGCCACCTTCGTCGCCGCCCAGGCCGCCGCGGTGGCGACGGCCGGGCTGGCGGAGGTCGGCGCGATCGCGGCCCAGCAGGCCGCGCGCAAGCTGATGTCCTACCTGGCGCACCAGCTGGAGGAGTACATCGTCGCCCAGGTGGTGGAGGCCGCGCTCAACCCGCTGATCGAGGTCGTCGCGGAGGCGGTGTCCGGGCTGGTCTTCGAGGCGGCCGAGGCCGCGGTCGACGGCGGCTCGGTCGGCGCCGCGTTCAAGATCGATCCGGCCGCGGTGGAGGCGCACGCCCGCGCCCTGCACGAGCAGGCGGAGAAGGTCGCCCAGCACGCCCAGGTCTTCGGCGCCCGGGTGTCGGCGGTGAACTTCGAGTGAGCGATCCCACCGTCAAGGCGCTCAAGAACGTCGCGACGAAGCTCGGCAAGACCCTGTCGGACGACATGGGCAAGGCCGCGAAGAAGATGTACAAGCAGGCGGGCGACAACCTCAACAAGACCGCCAAGCACCACAAGGACAACGACCACCACACCGCCGACGACTTCGACGGCAAGGCCAAGGACAAGGCCGCCGAACCGCCCAAGACCGGTAGCGGCGCGGGCGGTGACGGGGCGAAGCCGGCGCCCCGGAAGTACTACATCCACGACGACGGCCGGGTCCAGGAGATCAAGGACGGCAAGCTGGTCGACGTGAAGGACCCCGAGGCGTCCCTCAAGACCATGCTGGACGGGACCTCCGACAAGGTCAGGGACCCGTCCCCGGACGACCTCAAGGACAAGTACCACGCCAAGAAGTACAAGAAGACGGAGAAGGACGACCAGGGCAACCCCAAGCAGGACGAGAAGGCCACCAGTCGGAGGATCGACGGCCCGACGCCGCTCTCCCAGGCCGTGGAAGAGGCTCGTCGGGCGCAGGGCGACTACGGCGGCAAGAACTACGCCGCGATCCGCTACAAGCACCCCGACGGCAACGAGATCATCGTCGTCGGCCGCAGTGGTGATCGAAGCCATTCCGAGCGGTCCATCGGTAAACCGGTGCTCGGGGGACGGGAGCAACACGTCAGCGAGCTCTACACCGAGCGCGCCCCCTGTCAGGCCAACGAGAACTGCGAACGCTGGCTGGGGCGCCACTTCGAGCCCAAGAACCCCGATCTCGACGTGAACTACGGCGTCGAGTACGACAGCAAGGTCCCCAAGAAGGACCGCGACTGGGGGCACCGGGCCTATCTGGAACAGCTCGCGAACGACCACGGCGCGTCACAGCATGGTGGCACGATGGGCTCGAAGGACTTCGACGCCCAGGGGCAGCAGGACAAGGCGGCCCACGATGCCAAGCAGGCCGCGAAGAAGCACAAGGGCATGTAGGCGTGGAACGACAGGATGGTTGAGTAGTGCTGGTAGGGATTGACTGGCCCGTGCTCGTGGAGCGGGCCGCGCCCGGCGACCTGCTGCGGTTCCGGCCCGAGGTGGCGGCCGAGCTCTGGTCCGGGGACGCGGACGCCGTGCGCTTCGTGACCGAGATCGGGGTGCCGTTCTCCAACGGGCTGTTCCGGATCCTGGAGGAGCTCGCGGACCGGCGTCCGGACAACCCGGACTGGGCGTTCGCCCGGCCGTTGACCGACTCGCTGGTCGAGACGGAACACGGGCGGCTGCGGCAGCTGGGTGAGCTGTACGGAGGGTTCGTCTTCCTCAACCTCGACGACGGGACGATCTGGGTCTGCGACCCGGACGCCGACGAGGAGTACGAGCTGATCCACCGGGACATCTCCTCGCTGTCCTACCTGGTGTACAAGATCGAAGTGGAGAAGCCGACGCCCGAGGAGCGGCCGACGCCCTACGACTGGGTCAACGCCGAGGAATGCGTCCGGGAGGGCATGGAGCGCTGGGACGAGGTGCCGTTCGGGGACGGCACGCAGTTCTGGAACGTCTTCATGGACTCCTCGTACCACATGACATGAGAGGGCCGGTTCGAACGTGAACGCGGACAGGGACGACGAGCTGGTGGCGGCGCTGCTGGCGCACTTCGGGCCGCGCGGGCTGCGGGCCCTGCCGATCGCGCCGGCCGGGCCGTTGCGGCATCCGGGGCTTCCGGTGCAGGTCGGGCCGTACTTCCGGGCAGCGGAGGAGGACGATCCGCTGTCGGTGGGGGAGTGGGCCGGGGCGGACGCCGGGCCGGCGGCGGCGCAGCTGCGGATCGGGACGGACGGCGGGGCCGAGCTGTACTTCGCGCCGGACCGGTCGGTCCGGGCGGTACTGCCGGGGGCCGAGCCGCTGGACCTGCCGGTGAGCGGCAGCGTGGCGGCGTTCGCGGCGGGACTGCTGCTGCTCGACCGGCTGCTGCCGGCGGTCGCCGGGGTGGACCGGCCGGACCTGGCGCTGGCGGCCTACCGGGAGCTGCGGCAGGGCCTGCTGGCCGCGGACCCGACCGCCTTCGACGACCGCGAGGGCTGGTGGCCGCGGGTGCTGGACGACCTGCGGCGGCCGTTGAACATCGACTCCTCGGCGGCGTTCGAGGTGGTGGACGGGCAGGGCGCGAAGCGGATCGTCACCGAGGTGGGCGGCCCCGGTCTGCTGCACCCCGAGGAGGCGCTCTGGCACCGGCTGCGGGCCGAGGGCGTGGAGGCCGAGCAGGTCGTCCGGGTGTACTGCGAGCTGGAGCCGTGCATGATGCCCGGCCACTACTGCGCGCGCTGGCTGGCGCGGGAGTTCCCGCAGGCGGAGTTCACCCACAGCTTCGACTACGGCGACACGGCCGAGTCCCGGGAGAGCGGGATCAAGGCACTGATGATCAGCGTGGCCGAGCGGCGAGGCTGAGCCGGGCACGGAGTTCGACGGGGCCGCACGGCAGTACGGCGGCACGGCAGCACGGGGAGAGGGAAGCAGGACATGGCGGGGAGCGGGCCGCGGATGCCGCGGCTGGGGGCGGGCCGCAGGCCGGCCGGGATGGCGTTGCTGGGCTGGCTGGACGACCCGCGGGCGCCGCGGCTGTGCCGGGTCGCCGGGCCGCCCGGGTCCGGCAAGTCGCACCTGCTGGCCTGGCTGGTGCGCGGCTGCACCGGGGCCGACACTCCGGGCGGGCGGCGGATCCACGCGGTGCTGCCCGCCGCCGGTGCCACCGTGCGGACGGCCGTCTGGTCGCTGGGGCAACAGCTCGACCTGGTCGCGCACGCCCCGGGCCCGCTGGTCGCGGCGATCGCGGCCGACGGCCGGCCGACCGTGCTCTGCGTGCCCGGGCTGGACCTGGCGGAGGACCCGGCCGCCCTGGTGACCGAGCTGCTCGACCCGCTGCTGCGGCTGCCCGGGGTGCGGCTGGTGGTCGGGGCGGCGACGGACGGCCCGGCCGCCCGGTCGTTCACCGCCGTGCCCGCCCCGGCCGTGCTGGACCTCGGCGAGCCGCAGTGGACGGACGCCGCGCGGTTCGCCGCCTGGGCGGTGGAGCAGGGCGGCGACCCGGCCGCCTACCCGCTGCCCGGACCGGTCCTCGGCGAGCCCGCCGTCCCGCCCGCCCCGTTGCCGCCGCCGCCCGGGACCGAGCTCCGCTCGCTCGGCGAGGAGGCCCTGTCGGCGCTCTGGACGACGGTGGTGGCGGACCCCGGCCCGCTGGCCGCCGACCCGCTGCTCTACGCGCTCGCCCGCCCCGTCCCGGTGACGGCGGCGGTCGAGCGGCGGGACGACGCGCTGGCCAGGGCCTGGCGGGCCGCCGGGCCGGCGGTGATCGAGGAGCCGGACCCGGCGGTGCGGGCGGCGGTGCTGCGCACCCGGCTGCTGGGCGGGGACACCGCCGCCGCGGCGGCCGCGGCCGTGCTGGCGCAGCTGCCCGGGCCCTGGGCCGGGCGCTGGGCCCGCTGGGAGGGCGTCGACCGGGACTGGCCGGGACCGGCGGTGGCACTCGCGGCCGGCGCGGGGCCGTACGCGGGGCAGGTGCTGGTGGCCGGTCCGACCGGTTCGGTGCGGAGCTTCGACGCCGCCACCGGCCGTCGCGTGGGCGCGCTGGTGGTGCCCTCGCCGCGCCCGCTGCGGGGGCTGGCGGTGACGGCGGGCGGTTCCGCGGTGCTGCTCGATGCCTGGGGGCGGCCGGAGCTGGTGGTGCCGGCCGAGCCCCGGCCGGGCCTGGAACCGTACGGGCTGACGGCGGCGCTGGACGCGGTGGGCGCGGCCGCCGGGGACCTGAGCGCGGTGGCGGCGGTCGGCGGTCTGGCGGACTCCGCGCCGGCCCTCGGCGACGCGGCCGGCGCGGTGCACTGGTTCGAGGACGGCAAGGTGCTGAGCGAGCGGCTGCACCACGGGCCGGTGACGGCCCTGGCCGGTACCGCGCTGGGCGGCGGGCCGCTGTCCGATCCGGAGATCCCGCTGCTGGTGAGCGGTGGTTTCGACGGCGCGGTGCGGCTCTGGGGGCCGCGTTCGGCGCCGATGCCCGAGCCGTCCGACCGCCGGGGCTGTCCGGTGACGGCGGTGGCGGCCGGGGCGACGGCGGCCGGTCCGGTGGTGGCGGCGGCCTGGTCGGACGGCTTCGTCCGGGTGCGGGACCTGGGGACGGGCGGGGTGCTGGACCTGCGGACCGGCTCGGAGGTGTGGTCGCTGGTGCTGGCCGGCACGCTGCTGGTGCTGGGCATGCCGGACGGTCTCGCGGCGGTGGACACCCGGCGCTGACCCGCTCTCGTCCCGCGCCCGTTCCCCGCGCGCCCACCCCGCTCTCGTCCCGCGCGGGTACCCCGTCCGCAACCTCGCGCGCGTACCCCGGTCGGGAGGCCGTGATGCGGGCGAACGGAAACCAATTTTCTTTAGCGAGAGTAATGACGTAAGCTAAACACCATGCCCGAGATGTCCGAGCAGGACCTCGCAGCCATCAGTCAGCTGCGATCGTCCGCCATGCGCCTCTCCCGTCGACTGCGTCACCAGCGGGTCGAGGAGTCGCTCAGCCCCACCGAGATCGGGGTGCTGGGCACCCTCGCCCGGTGCGGGAAGGCCACACCGGGCGAGCTCGCCCGGAAGGAGCACGTGCAGCCGCCCTCGATGACCAGGATCGTCGCGATGCTGGAGGAGAAGGGCCTGGTGCGGCGCGAGCCGCACCCGGAGGACCGCCGTCAGGTGGTCGTCAGCAGTACCGAGGAGGCCGAGACGATCCTGGCGGAGTCCCGCAGCCGCCGGAACGCCTGGCTCGCCGAACTCGCCGAGGGACTCGACGAGGAGGAGTGGGCGAAGCTCCGCGAGGCCGCGCCCGTGCTCTACAAGCTCGCACACCTCTAGGCAGATCGATTCCGGTAGCCGCCGGAGGACGAAGGAGAAACGCATTACCGCAGGACCCAGGACAGACACCAGGAGCGCGACGGCCGGAGCACCGGCCGCCGCGCCGCGAGGGGAGACCACTGTGACACCGCCGGCCGCCGCCACCGCAGCCGCCACCCGTACCCGGACCGACGAGCAGACCACCGACACCGCCGCGGCGAGCGCCGCGGCCGCCGAGACCCAGGCACCCGCCCCCACGGGGCTGCCGGGCAACGGCGACGACGACCCCGACGAACGCACCGCGGCGGAGGATCCCGCCGCTCCCGGCCGCAGCCGCGCGGCCACGTCCCCGAGGACGGCGGACTCGCCGACCGGAGCCCGGTTCACCAGGCCCGGGGGGATGTTCAGCTCACTGAGCGTTCGCAACTACCGCTACTACTTCGCCGGCCAGGTGGTGTCCAACACCGGGACCTGGATGCAGCGCATCGCCCAGGACTGGCTGGTCCTGAGCCTCACCGGCAGCCCGCTCGCGGTCGGCATCACCACCGCGATGCAGTTCCTGCCGATGCTGCTGCTCGGTCTCTTCGGCGGAGTGCTCGCCGACCGGCTGCCCAAGCGCAAGCTGCTGATCGCCACCCAGGGCGCGATGGGCCTGCTGGCCGCCGGCCTCGCCGTGCTGACCGTGGCCGGCGTCGTGACGCCGTACTACGTCTACGCGTTCGCGCTGCTGCTCGGCCTGGTCACCGTGGTCGACAACCCGGCCCGGCAGGCCTTCGTCTCCGAGATGGTCGGCCCGAAGCACCTCGCCAACGCCGTCAGCCTGAACGCCGCCAACTTCCAGACCGCCCGGCTGGTCGGACCCGCCGTCGCGGGCCTGCTGATCGCCGCGGTCGGCAGCGGCTGGGCGTTCGCGGTGAACGCGCTGTCCTTCGCCGCCGTCATCGGCGGACTGCTCGCCATGCGCGGGAGCGAACTGCGCCCGACCGAGCCGATCGCCCGGGAGAAGGGCCAGCTGCGGGAGGGGCTGCGGTACGTCAAGGAACGGCCGGAGCTGTTCTGGCCGATGGTGCTGGCCGGCTTCATCGGCACCTTCGGGTTCAACTTCCCGACCCTGCTGTCCGGTTTCGCCACGGAGTTCCACGTCGGCGCCGGGCAGTACGGCCTGCTGAACACCGCGATGGCGGTCGGTTCGCTGGCCGGTGCCCTGATCGCGGCCCGCCGGGGCGCGCCCAGGCTGCGCAGGCTCGTCGCCGCCGCCCTCGGCTTCGGCGCGCTGGAGGTGCTGGCGGCGTTCGCGCCCGGTTACTGGACCTTCGCGCTGCTGCTCACCCTGATCGGGGTGTTCGGGCTGAGCTTCAACACCTCGGTCAACGCCGCTCTGCAGCTGGGCACCGAGCCGGCGATGCGCGGCCGGGTGATGGGCCTGCTGGTGCTGGTCTTCACCGGCGGCACGCCGATCGGGGCACCGATCGTGGGCTGGGTCACCGCCTCGTACGGGCCCCGGCTCGGGCTGCTGGCCTGCGGCCTGGTCTCGGCACTGGCGGCCACCGCGGTCGGCCTGGTGCTGGCCCGCAGCGCCGAGCTGCGGCTGCGGCTGGACCTGCACCCGGGGCGGGGCGGCCGCGTCGTCGCCCTGGTGCCGCGGACGCCCGTCGGCGTCAAGCCGGAGCTGGCCACCGCCTGCTGACGGCGGACCGGACCCGCTGACGGCGGGTCGGCCCCCGCTGACAGCGGATCGGCCCCGGAGTGCCAGGACGGCGCTCCGGGGCCGACGGCCGTTCCGGAGCCGGACCGGCGGCCCGTTCCGGAGCCGGACCGCCGATCCGGGTCAGAGCCGGATCGCCAGGATCTGCCCCTGCCAGAGCCCGGCCGGCTGCTCGACCTCGAAGGACTCGGTCTCGGTGAAGCCGAGCGCCCGGTACTGGCCGACCAGCTTGCGGTCGCCGCCCGCGAAGCAGTCCACCCGCAGCAGGCCGATGCCGCGCCGGCGCGCCTCGTCGAGGGCGTCGGCGATCAGCGCGGCGCCGATGCCGGAGCCCTTGCGGGACCGGTCGGTCACCAGGTTCCGGATGTACAGCTCGGGCTCGTCCACCGGGGTGGCGCACTCGGGCCGCTCCTCGGACAGCACGCAGGAGCCGACGGTGCGGCCCTCGTCGTCGACCGCGAGCCGGATCAGGAACGGCTCGCGGCCGTACTTGCCGATGTGCTCGACCCGGGCCGGGGTGCCGCTGAACGAGTGGTCGCCCCACTGGCGGGTACGGCCCTGGGCGGTCAGCCACTCCACGGCGCCGTCGAGCAGGGACAGGATGTCGGGGATGTCTTCGGGACCCCCGTTGCGGATCTTCATGGAAAACCGTTCTAGTCCAAACCGTCGCCCGGTGGAAGATGTCCCCATGAGGCTCTTCGTGGCGGTGCTGCCTCCGGTGGAGGCGTTGCAGGACCTGGTCGACGCGGTGGCGCCGGTGCGCGGGCTGCCCGGGGCGGACCGGCTGCGCTGGACGGCGGTCGAGGGCTGGCACCTGACCCTGGCGTTCCTCGGCGAGGTGCCGGAGGACCGGGTGCCGGAGCTGTCGGCCGGTCTGGCGGCGGTGGCGGCGGTGAATCCGGCGCACCCGTTGCGGCTGGCCGGGGCCGGCCGGTTCGGCGACAAGGTGCTCTGGGCCGGGGTGGAGGGGCGGGTGTGGGCACTGCGCGGGCTGGCCGAGGCGGTGGCCGGGGCCACCGCGGAGGTGGCGGGCGAGGCGGACGCGTTCAGCTTCCACCCCCATCTGACGCTGGCCAGGGCGGGGTCCTCACGGGGGCAGCGGCGCGCGGTGCAGCGGGCGGCCGCGGCGGAGCTGGACGGGCTGGCGCAGGCCCTGGAGGGGTACCGCGGGCCGGACTGGGAGGCCGCCGAGCTGCACCTGATGCAGAGCGAGCAGGGCGGCGGCTTCGCCCACTACGGCTCACTGGCCTCCTGGCCGCTGGCCCGCTGGGAGGGCTGAGCGGGTCGGCACCTCGGTCGGGCCGGTGCTGCGGTCGGGCCGGTACCTCGGCCGGGTCGGTGCTGCGGTCGCGCCGGTGCTCCGGTCAGGGCCAGATCCGCATGGCGTCCGCCGCGACCCGTTCCAGTTCGGCGCGGGTCGCGCCGTCGCGAGCGCGCTGCGACATGCCCTGGACCACGGCCGCGGTGAACTGCGCCAGGGCCGCCGGGTCCGTCCCGGCGGGCTCGTGACCGGCCGCGACGTCGGCGCGGATCAGTGATTCCAGGGCGCGGACATTGGCGTTGCGCATGTCCCGGACGGCCCCGGTCACCTCGGGCGAGGTGCAGTTGACCGTCGAGCTGATCAGCAGACAGCCCCACGGGTGGTCGGGGTCGGTCGCCATGGCGGCGGCCTCGCGCAGCATCCGGGCCACCCCGGCCCGGGCGGTGGGCTCCTCGGCGAGCGCGCGGGTCGCGTAGGCGCCGTGGCCCTCCCGGTACCGGTCGACCACCTCGCCGAAGAGGGCGCTCTTGTCGCCGAAGGCCGCGTAGAGGCTCGGCGGGCGGATGCCCATCGCGGTGGTGAGGTCGGCGACCGAGGTCGCCTCGTAGCCGCGTTCCCAGAACAGCCGCAGGGCCTGCTCCAGGGCGGCCTCGCGGTCGAAGGAGCGCGGGCGGCCGCGCTTCGCGGGGGTGGTGGCCATGCGCCGATTCTATATCGCCCACTACAGAAACCGTGCTACGGTCATTTCATTAGCGATCACTACAGAAATGGGTGCCGCCGGACCGGCGGCACCCGGAAGAAGGGGGCGGTCATGTCGAGGTTGACCGGGCGGACGGCGCTGGTGACGGGCGGCAGCCGGGGCATCGGGCGGGGCATCGCCGAGCGGCTGGCACGGGAGGGCGCGCTGGTCGCGGTGCACGGGCGGGACCCGGAGGCGGCCGGGCGGACGGCGAAGGAGATCGAGCGTGACGGCGGCCGGGCCTTCGCGGTCGCCGCCGAACTCGGTGTGCCCGGGGACGCCGAGGCGCTCTGGGCGGCCTTCGACGCCGGGCTGGCCGGGTACGACGGCGGCCACGGGCTGGACATCCTGGTGAACAACGCCGGGATCGGGCAGCCGGGGCGGATCCACGAGGTGGACGAGGCCGCCTACGACCGGGTCTTCGCCGTCAACACCCGGGCGCCGTTCTTCGTCGTCCGGCACGGCCTGGACCGGCTGCGCGACGGCGGGCGGATCGTGAACGTCTCCTCGGGCGTGACCCGGGTGGCGTTCCCGGAGACCGTCGCCTACGCGATGACCAAGGGGGCGCTGAACACCCTGACGCTGACCCTCGCCCAGGAGCTGGGGCCGCGCGGGATCACCGTCAACGCGGTGCTGCCGGGCATCGTGGCCACCGACATCAATCCCTGGCTGGCGGATCCGTCGGCGCGGGCGCGGGCGTCCTCGTACTCGGTGTTCGACCGGGTCGCCGAGCCGGGCGACGTGGCGGACGTGGTGGCCTTCCTGGCCTCGGACGACGCCCGCTGGGTCACCGGCCAGAACCTCGACGCCAGCGGCGGATCCAACCTCGGCGTCTGAGCGCGGAGCGTGCGGGGGTACGCTCGTTGACCGTGGATCCCAAGACTCGCATGCGAATCGTGACCGGCGCGCTCGTCCTGCTGCTGGTGATCGTGCTGGCCAGTTCGCTGGTCGGCCGGTAGCAGCCGGGGCCGGCGGAACGGAGAAGGGCCACCGCCCGGAGGCGGTGGCCCTTCACACGTGCGGGTGCGGTCGGCCGGGACTGCCCGGCCGCGCAGCCGGTGCGGTCGGTCAGAGCCGCTCGACCACGTAGTCGATGCAGACCGTGAGCGCCTCGACGTCGGCCGGCTCGATCGCCGGGAACATCGCGACCCGCAGCTGGTTGCGGCCGAGCTTGCGGTACGGCTCGGTGTCGACGATGCCGTTGGCACGCAGCGCCTTGGCGACGGCGGCGGCGTCCACCGAGTCGTCGAAGTCGATCGTGCCGACGACCTGGGAGCGCTCGGCCGGGTTCGCCACGAACGGGTTGGCGAACGAGGACTTCTCGGCCCAGCCGTACAGCCGGGACGAGGAATCAGCCGTACGGGCGACGGCCCAGTCGAGCCCGCCGTTGCCGTTCATCCATTCCAGCTGGTCGGCCAGCAGGAAGAGGGTGGCGATGGACGGGGTGTTGTACGTCTGGTCCTTCGACGAGTTGTCGATCGCCGTCGGCAGGTCGAAGAACGGCGGGACGTACCGGCCGGAGCCGGCGATCTCGGCGGCGCGCTCCAGGGCGGCCGGGGAGAACGACGCCAGCCACAGCCCGCCCTCGGAGGCGAAGGACTTCTGCGGGGCGAAGTAGTAGACGTCGGTCTCGGTGATGTCCACCGGCAGGCCGCCGGCGCCCGAGGTGGCGTCGACCAGCACCAGCGAACCCTGGTCGGCACCGGCCGGGCGGGCGATCGGCATCGCGACGCCGGTGGAGGTCTCGTTGTGGGTGAGTCCGTAGACGTCCACCCCGGCCTCGGCGACCGGCAGCGGGTGGGTGCCCGGGGCGGTCTTGATCACGCTCGGCTCGGCGAGCCAGGGCGCGGCCTTCACGGAGGAGGCGAACTTGGAGGAGAACTCGCCGAAGTCGAGGTGCTGGGACTTCTCGCGTACCAGGCCGAAGGCCGCGATGTCCCAGAAGGCGGTGGACCCGCCGTTGCCGAGTACCACCTGGTATCCCTCGGGGAGGGAGAACAGGCTGCTCACGCCCTCGCGCACGCGCTTGACCAGGTTCTTCACCGGGGCCTGGCGGTGGGAGGTGCCGAGCAGGGAGGTCTCGGTGGCGGCGAGGGCACTCAGGGCCTCGGGGCGCACCTTGGAGGGGCCACAGCCGAAACGGCCGTCGGCGGGCTTGATGTCAGCGGGGATCTGGATCTGAGCCACGCGCCGCAGCCTACCGGCCGGGGCGCCCGCGGTTCGACGCCCGTCCGCCCGCTGAGATGCCCCGCACCCGCCCGCGAGCTGCGGAAACAGCGGGTCCGGTTCGGTATCCGGACCCGCTGTCGGGGGAGTGGCGACGGCGGTGTCAGCCGGCGATGGCCTCGAAGCCCTCGATGTCGCGGGGGCTGCGCGGGCCGGGGCCGATGTAGCGCGCGGCGGGGCGCACGAGGCGGCCGGTGCGCTTCTGCTCCAGGATGTGCGCCGACCAGCCGGCGGTCCGGGCGCAGGTGAACATCGAGGTGAACATGTGCGCCGGGACCTCGGCGAAGTCCAGCATGATGGCGGCCCAGAACTCGACGTTGGTGGCCAGCACGCGGTCGGGGCGGCGGTTGTGCAGCTCCTCCAGCGCGGCCTTCTCCAGCGCCTCGGCGACCTCGAAGCGCGGCGCGCCGAGCTCCTTGGCGGTGCGGCGCAGCACGCGGGCGCGCGGGTCCTCGGCGCGGTAGACGCGGTGGCCGAAGCCCATCAGGCGCTCGCCCTTGTCCAGGGCGTTCTTGACCCAGGCGGTCGCGTCGCCGGTGCGCTCGATCTCCTCGATCATGCCGAGCACGCGGGACGGGGCGCCGCCGTGCAGCGGGCCGGACATCGCGCCGACGGCGCCGGACAGGGCGGCCGCGACGTCGGCACCGGTGGAGGCGATGACGCGGGCGGTGAACGTGGAGGCGTTCATGCCGTGCTCGGCGGCGGAGGTCCAGTAGGCGTCGATGGCCTTGACGTGCTTCGGGTCCGGCTCGCCGCGCCAGCGGATCATGAACCGCTCGACCACGGTCTCGGCCTTGTCGATCTCGCTCTGCGGGACCATCGGCAGGCCCTGGCCGCGGGCGGACTGGGCGACGTAGGACAGCGCCATCACGGCGGCGCGGGCGAGGTCGTCGCGGGCCTGCTCGGCGTCGATGTCCAGGAGCGGCTTGAGGCCCCAGACCGGGGCGAGCATGGCGAGGGCGGACTGCACGTCGACCCGGATGTCGCCGGAGTGGACGGGGATCGGGAACGGCTCGGCGGCCGGCAGGCCGGGGTTGAACTTGCCGTCGACCAGCAGGCCCCAGACGTGACCGAAGGAGACATTGCCAACCAGGTCGTCGATGTCGACGCCTCGGTACCGCAGGGCGCCGCCTTCACGGTCGGGTTCGGCGATCTCGCTCTCGAAAGCGACGACGCCTTCGAGCCCGGGTACGAAGTCGGACATGCACGGCTCCTTCAGTTCTGCGATCGGCGGGCCTCCGTGGTGGGGAGGCACACCAGTGACCGAATGGTGGTTGGCACTCGGTGCCAGGGTGACAGGCACGGGGTGCATTGCGCCATACACCACCATGGTGATGTTTCCCGAGGGCCCGCTTGACTTTTCGCCCGAGGGCCGGTCGTGCCCGGGAAATCTCCGGAACCAAGGGTGCGGTTCAGGACAAATCACCGTACGACGGGCGGCCAAGCGGTGGCGAGTCACCTTATCTCCCACCGGGGTTTGTCCGGAGGTAGCGGTGCCGGTTGCTTGTCGTACGGGATGATGTTGACGTGCAGACCCCGGACCGCGCCCAGTCGACGCCCCTGCCCCCCGCCACCCGGATCCCGGCCGACGAGGCCCGACCCGGGCCGGACCTCGCCGTGATGCGCAAGCACTACACGCACGAGGGACTGGCCGAGGAGGACCTCGCCGCCGAGCCGGTGGGCCAGTTCACGCGGTGGTTCCACGACGCGGACGAGGCCGGGGTGGTGGAGCCCAACGCGATGGTGCTCTCCACCGCCGACGCCCAGGGGCGGCCCAGCTCGCGCACCGTGCTGCTCAAGGGGTTCGACGCCCGCGGCTTTGTCTTCTTCACCAACTACGGCTCCCGCAAGGGCACCGAGCTCACGGCCAACCCGTACGCGGCGCTGCTCTTCCCGTGGGTCGCGCTGGCCCGCCAGGTGATCGTCCAGGGCCCGGTGGAGAAGGTCGGCCGGGACGAGACCGCCGCCTACTTCCGCACCCGCCCGCACGGCTCCCAACTCGGCGCCTGGGCCAGCGAGCAGTCCAGCCCGGTCGCCTCGCGGGAGGTGCTGGAGCAGCGCTACGCGGACCTCGAGCGGCGCTACCCGGAGGGCGAGGGCGTGCCGGTGCCGCCGTTCTGGGGCGGCTACCGGGTGGTGCCGGAGAGCGTGGAGTTCTGGCAGGGGCGGGAGAACCGGCTGCACGACCGGCTGCGCTACCTCGCCGACCCGGCTGCCCCGGAGGGCTGGCGGGTGGAGCGGCTCTGCCCGTGAGTCCGGCCGGGCGGTGCCCCCGAGTCCGGTCGACCCTGCCCGGGGAGCGGGCCGGGCCGTGCCCGCGGGGCCGGTCCGGCCGCGTCCGCGCCGTCGCTCCCGGGCCGCACCCGCACGCCTCCGACCAGGCCCGTAGCCCCGCGGGGTCGCACTTGTGACGACACCACTACACCTTCCTCCGCCCACCGGCTGACCTTGTGTCAGCCCGCCAGTAAGGTGGGGTCGTTCACCGGCAAGGTGGGGGGTTTTCTGGGTGCGGCCGTACTTCTTCTTCAGCTACGCGCGGCGGGACCACCTGGCCGGGGGTGCCTTCGTCGACCAGTTCTTCACCGACCTGCGGGACGAACTGGCCCGGATCGAGCCCGAGGCCGGACCGGGCGAACTCGCCTACCGGGACACCGAACGGCTGCGGATCGGCGACGACTGGGAGCGGCAGCTCTCCCGGATGCTCGGCGCCAGCCGCACCATGGTCGCCCTCTACTCGCCCGCCTACTTCGCCAGCCCCTACTGCGGCAAGGAGTGGACGGCCTTCGACGGCCGGACGCGGCGCCACGAGGAGCAGACCGGGGAGAGCGTCCCGGCCCTCATCCCCGTCCTGTGGGAGCCGCCGCCCGAGGACCTGCCCGCCGAGGTCCGGCGGATCCAGTACATGCAGCACGACTTCGGCGCCGAGTACGCCACCGGCGGGCTGCGCCACCTGCTGCGGACCGACCCGCAGGGCACCGCGTACCGCAAGGTGGTGCGGGTGATCGCCGAGCGGATCCGGGAGGCCGCCTCCTGGCGGGTCGCCGAGCTGCGCGACCTCGACCTCGGGCAGGTGGAGGGCTGCTTCCCGGTGGAGGAGGCCGCCCCGGTCGCCGCCCGCAGCAGCCTGGTCCGGCTCTTCGTCGCCGCCCGGCGGGCCGGCGACCCGCCCGCGGTCGTGGGCGGGGCCGGCGCGGTCAACGGCGACCGGTTCCCGGCGCAGCGCTCCGAGGCGGACAGCGCGCGGACCGACCGGGCCGCCGCGGGCGGCGACCTCGCCAACGGCCGTCCCGGCGGCCCGGACGGGCCCTACCAGGGCGGCTGGTACGGCGCGCACCCCCGCGACTGGGCGCCCTACCACCCGCCCCGGCTGCCCTCGTTGGCGGTCCAGGCCCAGCAGGTGATCACCCGGGCCGGGCACAGCACCAGCCTGGAGACCGTCGGCCCGGACCTCGCCGACGCGCTCGACCGGGCCCGGGAGAACAACGAGGTCAGCGTCCTGCTGGTGGACCCGTGGGCGGCCGGCGCCGAGCCCTTCCGGCAGGCGCTGCGCGACTTCGACCGGCAGAACCACCCGGTCACCGCCGTGCTGCTGCCCGACAGCACCGACGACCCGCCGGCCGGTCCGGCGCGCGCCCGGCTCTGGGAGGGGGTGCGCGAGGTGTTCGCGCGCACCTGGTTGCACCGGTCCGGTCCCGAGCCGCTCTTTCGCATCCACATCCGGCGGGAACGATTCGAGCGTGAGCTGCTCTCGACCGTGACCGTCGCCCAGAACCGCCTGCTCGACCAGCTGGACGACGACCCGGTCGCCGCCCGGGCCCAGTTCGGGCTCGGTCCGGACCCGCGACCGATGCCCGGCCTCACCATCCCGGCCTGGCCGCCCGTACCGCCGGAACCGCCCGCTTCCCCGGGCCCGCCCCTCCCGCGCCCGGGCAACGCCCCCGGAACGGGGAACACTCCCGGGGCGGGCGCCGGGGCCGGAGGCGCGCCGGGGCCGAGGGGCGCCCTGCGCGAGGAGACCGTGCCCCTGACCAACCGGGCGCCCAGTGAAGGAGAAGCGGACCGATGAGCGTTGAGCACGCCGCCCTCGCGGACCACGGGTCCGCGGCCCTCGCGACCCCCGGCACCGGCACGGTCGTCACCTTCTACTCCTTCAAGGGCGGCACCGGCCGCACCATGGCGCTCGCCAACCTGGGCTGGATCCTGGCCAGCCAGGGACTCCGCGTGCTGGTGGTGGACTGGGACCTCGAAGCCCCCGGCCTGCACCGCTACTACCACCCGCTGCTGGTCGACCCCGAACTCCACGGCACCGACGGGCTGATCGACATGCTCCGGGCCTACGTCGACGAGGCGCTGCCCGGACCGGACCGCCGCGGCCCGGGCCCCGACCCCCGGGAATGGCTGTCCGCGCCCGGCCGGCTCGAGCAGTACCTGTGCGGCCTGGCCCTCGACCTCCCCGACGGCGGCAAGCTCGACCTGATGCCCGCCGGCCGGCAGAACGCCGCCTACTCGGCCGCCGTCACCAGCTTCAACTGGCGCAGCTTCTACACCCGCGCCGACATCCGCGGCGCCGAGTTCCTGTACGCGCTGCGCGAGCAGTGGACCGGCAACTACGACTACGTGCTGATCGACAGCCGGACCGGGGTCAGCGACACCTCGGGCATCTGCACCGTGCTGATGCCCGATACCGTCGTCGACTGCTTCACCCTCGGCGCCCAGAGCATCCGCGGCGGCGTCGACGCGGCCCGCGCCATCGTCGACGCCGACGAGCGCGAGATCCGCGTGCTGCCCGTCCCGATGCGGGTCGAGGACGCCGAACGGGCCGGACTCGCCGCCGGGCGCGACCTCGCCCACGACGCCTTCGACCCCTACCTCGAGCGCTGGCTGAGCCCCGAACGGCGGGCGGGGTACTGGCGCGACGTCGAGGTGCCGTACAAGCCGTTCTACGCCTACGAGGAGGTGCCGGCCACCATCGTCGACCGGCCGCAGCAGGGCCGCAGCCTGCTCGCCGCCTTCGAACGGCTGGCCGCCTGGCTCACCGACGGCCGGGTCAGCGCCCTGCGCCCGCTGCCCGACCTGGCCCGGCGCCGCCTCTACGCCGCCTACCTGCGCACCGGCCGCACCCGCTCCCGCCAGGTGCACGTGAGCTACGCCCCCAAGGACCGGGTCTGGGCCGAGTGGATCTCCGAGACCCTGCGCGGCTTCGGCTACCTGGTCAGCCTGCACAGCGCCGCCGTCCCGCTCGACCCGGGACCGGTGCACGCCGCCGCGCTGCCCGAGACCGCCGGACCGCTGGACGGCGACGGCCGGCTGCTCGCCCTGCTCACCCCCGAGTACACCGCCCTGCCGCGCGCCCGGGAGATCTGGCGCCGGCTCACCGGCCAGGCGCCGGTCGGCGACTCCGGCGGCCTGCTCGCGGTGCGGATCGGCGGGGCGGAGGGCATGGAGCCGCCGCAGTTCGCCGGACACCGGGCGCTGGACCTCGCGCTCGGCTCGGCGGAGCAGGCCGAGGCCCAGCTGTTCGAGCTGATCGGACCCGCACCCGGCGCCGGACGCTGGATGGAGACCGCCGGGACCGGCGAGACCACCGTGCCGCACCCGGCCCGGTTCCCGGACGGCCGCCCCCCGGTCCAGGAACTGCCGCCCCGGCTGCCGACCTTCACCGGCCGGATGCGCCTGCTGGAGGCCGTCCGCGACGGCTTCACCGCGGACAGCGACGCCGCGCCCGTCCAGGTGCTCTACGGCATCGGCGGGGTCGGCAAGTCCCAGGCCGCGATCGAGTACGCGCACCGCTTCGCGGCCGGCTACGACGTGCTGTGGTGGGTCCCGGCCCAGCAGCCCGCGGTGATCCCGCAGAAGCTCGCCGAACTCGCCCCCGGCCTCGGCCTGGAGACCGACGGCGACGTCACCAGGACGGCCCGCGCCGTCCTCGACGCGCTCGCCAGCGGCCGGCCGTACCACCGCTGGCTGCTGCTCTTCGACAACGCCGAGGACCCGGAACTGCTGGACCCCTGGCTGCCCGCCGCCGGCCCGGGCGGCCACGTCCTGGTCACCTCCCGGGACCGGCGCTGGGCCCGCCGCCCGGGCCGCACCGAGGTCGAGGTGTTCGACCGGGCCGAGAGCGTCGAACTCGTCCGGCACTTCAACAGCGGGGTGGAGCGGGCCGACGCCGAACGGATCGCCGAACTGCTCGGCGACCTGCCGCTCGCCGTCGGCCAGGCCGCCGCCTGGCTGCAGGAGACGCCGATGCCGGCCGCGACGTACGCGGACCTGCTGGACGAGACGCTGACCGACATCCTCGACCGCTCGGTGCGGGGGACGCCGGTGGCGGTGGCGGCGGAGGAGGAGGCCGACGACGGGGGCGGCCGGGGGGAGGCCGTCCCGGCGGGACGCGGTGCTGCCGCGGAGGGCCTCAATGCCACCGCCACGGCAGCCACCTGGCGAATCGCCGGGTCCGACCTGCGGAGGATCAACGCTCCCGCCGCCCGTCTGCTCGAAGTCTGCGGCTTCCTCGGCCCCGAGGCCATCCCGATCCCCATCCTGTACAGCCCACCGGTGATCGAGGCGATCGGGCTCCCTCCGGGCACCTCCGACCACCGGCTCGAGGTCGGCGAGATCCTGCGCACCTGCAACCAGTTCAACCTGGCCCGCTACGACCACACGGCCGGGACGCTGGTGGTGCACCGGATCGTCCAGGCCCTGCTGCGCGAGCAGGTCGGCGAGGCCGACCGCGCACGGGTCCGCGGCGCCGCCCACCGCGCCCTCGCCCTCGCCGACCCCGGCGATCCGGACACCCCGCACCAGTGGCCCCGGTACGCCGAACTCCTGCCCCATCTGTGGCCCTCGGGAGCAGCCGATTCCACCGACCCGGCGGTCCGGCAGTGGATCGTCAACTCGGTCCGCTACCTGTGGCGGCGCAGCCTCCACGACGCCGGGCGCGAGCTGGCAGAAGGCGTGCTCGCCCGGTGGCAGGAGGCCGGACCGCAGGGCACCGAGGCGGACGTCAAGGTCCAGCTGCTGCGCGTCCAGCTCGGCAACATCCAGCGCAGCCTGGGCCTGGTCCGGGAGGCGTACGAGACGGACCGGGACGCCTTCGACCGGCTGACGGAGCTGGTCGGGCGGGACCACCCGGACACCTTTCCGGCGGCCACCAGCCTCGGCGGGGACCTCCGGCACCTGGGTCGCTACCAGGAGGCCCGGGAACTCGACGAAGTCACCTTGGCCGCCGCCCGTCGGGTGCTCGGATCCGACCACCGTCGCACCCTGATGGTCGAGAACAACCTCGCGGTCTCCATCATGCTGGTCGGGGACCTCGGCGAGGCGCTGGCGAGGCACGAGGTGCTCTACCACCGGAAGCTGGAGCTGTTCGGCAGGCGCAGCCCGTTCACGGTCCTCGACGGGCTCCTCCGCGGGCACCTGCTCCGCGAGGTGGGGCGGCCCGCCGAGGCCCTGTCGCGACTGGACAAGACGGTGCGCCGGAGCCGGGACGTGTTCGGCGAGCACCACGACGAGACCCTGCTCGCCCGGCGCTACCGCAGCGCCACCCTGCGTCGGCTGGGCAGGCTCCCGGAGGCCCTGGTCGAGGCGGAGGACGTCCACCGGCAGTTGTACGGGCGCTACGGGCTCGATCATCCCGGCACCGCCGGTGTGGCCGGGACCCTCGCGGCGGTCCTCGGTGCGCTCGGGGACGGCGGCCAGGCCGTCGTGCTCGCCGACGAGTCGTACCGGTACCACCGCGACCACCTCGGCGAGGGCCACCCCATGGAGCGTCTGGCGGCAGGCAACCTGGCCGTGGCGCTCCGGCGGGCCGGCCGGTCGGAGGAAGCCCGGTCGATGGCCGGCGAGGTGGCGGACGACCTGCTCAGACTGCTCGGCGACCGCCACCCGTGGGTTGCGGTCGCCCGGTTCAACCGGGCGAACGACTCGGCTCGTGAGGGGGCGTACGGCGAAGCGGTGACGCTCACCACGGCGGCCGTGCGCACCCTGGGCGGGCGACTCGGTCAGGACCACCCCGACACCCTGGCCGCCTCCGCGAACCTCGCCCTGGCGCTCACCGCGCTCGGCGACCCCGAAGGGGCGGTGCTGGGCGCGCGGACCCTCTCCCGGGCCCGCGCCGTGCCGTACCTCGGCGAGAACCACCCGCTCACCGAGTCGATCCGGGTGAAGGAGTGGCTGGACACGTCGATCGAACTGCCGCCGGCGTAGCCGCGGGCGGACGCCTGCCGAAAGGGAACTGACGATGGAGCCGACCGCAGAGACGTACACGGTGACCGAGCGGACCGAGGAACGCCTCGCCGGGCCGCGTCCCGGCCTCGCCGAACTGGCGGGGCTGGACGCCGGCGTGCTGGCGAGCCATCTCGAACTCGCGCTGCTCGGTGTCGGGGCCCGTCCGGTCTCACCGTTCGACTCTGCGATCTGAGCACCAGGATTAGCCCGGGTCGGCGGTTGGAAACGTGCCGTCATGACGTTTCCTCCGCCGCCGATCACGCAGTTCGTCCTCAAGGTCCACAGCCGGTGCGACCTCGCCTGCGACCACTGCTACGTGTACGAGCACGCCGACACCGGCTGGCGGTCCAGACCGCGTGCCGTCCCGGAGGCCGTGCTGGTGCGGGTCGCGGAGCGGATCGGGGAGCACGCGGCCGGGCACGGGCTGACCGCCGTTCGGGTCGTCCTGCACGGCGGTGAGCCGCTGCTGGCCGGGCCGGAGGTGTTCCGCCGGGCGGCCGGGCTGCTGCGGGCGGCGCTGCCCGAGGTGTGCGAACTCGACCTGAGGGTGCACACCAACGGCGTCCGGCTGGACGCGGTCTACTGCGAGCTGTTCGACGAACTCGGCATCCGGGTCGGCATCTCGCTGGACGGGGACCGGGCCGCCAACGACCGGCACCGCCGGTTCGCGGACGGCAGGTCGAGCCATCCGCAGGTGCTGCGGGCGGTCGGGCTGCTGCGCGAACGGCGGTTCCGGCACCTGTACTCGGGGCTGCTCTGCACCGTCGACGTGGCGAACGACCCGGTGGCCGTGTACCGGGCGCTGGCCGGACTGGAGCCCCCGGCCGTCGACTTCCTGCTCCCGCACGCCACCTGGGACCGGCCGCCGGAACGCCCGGACGGGCTCGGCCCGACGCCGTACGCGGACTGGCTGCTGACCGTGCACGGGCACTGGGAGGCGGACGGCCGTCCGTTCGCGGTCCGGACCTTCGACTCGGTGCACCGGACGCTGTCGGGGCTGCCCGGTCTGAGCGAGGCGCTCGGGCTGGAGCCGGTGGACCTGGTGGTGCTGGAGACGGACGGTACGTACGAGCAGGCGGACAGCCTGAAGACCGCGTACGACGGCGCGCCCGCGACCGGGATGGACGTGTTCCGGCATGCGGTGGACGAGGTCGCCGGGCATTCGGGCATGGCGGCGCGGCAGTCGGGCCTGGAGGGGTTGAGTGCTACCTGCCAGGTCTGTCCGGTGGTGCGCTCCTGCGGGGGCGGGCTGTACGCGCACCGGTACCGGGAGGGCTCGTTCGACCATCCGTCGGTGTACTGCGCGGATCTGCGGGCGCTGGTCGACGGCCTGGCGGCCCGGGCGGGTACCGTGCGGCGGCCCGCCGCGCCGACGGCCGACCTGACCGGCCCGGGGCTCACGGACGAGCAGATCGACGAACTCTCGCTTGGATTGGGCGGTCCGGAGACGGTCGGCGCGCTGGCCCGGTCCCAACTCGCCGTCACCCGCACAATGCTGGCGGCGGTGCACGGCTCCTCGGGGGTGGCGCGCTCGGAGGCGTGGGAGCTGCTGGCCGACCTCGATTCCTCCGAACCGGCCGCCGTGGACGCGGTGTTCTCCCACCCGTACGTCCGGGCCTGGGCGGCGCGGCGGTTGAGCGGTGACCCGGCGGCGGGGCTCGGCACCCTGGCCGAGCTGGCGGCGGCCGCGGCGGTGCGGGCGGGGCGGGGGGACACGGTGGCGGTGCCGGTCCGGGACGGGGTGCTGCACCTGCCGACGCTGGGGCGGCTGGTGCTGGGCGGGGGCGTGCGGGAGGCGCTGGTGACCGGCGGGCGGGCCGGCTGGACGGCGCGCACCGACGGTGGTGCGGTCGCCGGTCCGGGTGACGCGCGCTGGCAGCCGCTGCGGAGGCTCGGGAGGGGGATAGCGCTGGAGGACGTGGACCCGCAGCGGGGGGTGCACCGGTGGCCGGTGGAGGAGCGGTTGGCCGGTGCCGAGTACCGGCGTTGGGCCGGGGACTTCCGGGAGGCGGCGGACCTGCTGGACCGCGATCTGCCCGAGTACGCGGTCGGTTTGTGGGAGGGACTGACCACCGTCACGCCGTTGCAGCGGAGATCGGACGGCCACGACGTCAGCTCGGCCGCCCGCCAGGCCTTCGGCGCGGTCGCGATCGCGCGGCCGAGCAGTGCGGACACGCTGGGGCTGTTGCTGGTGCACGAGTTCCAGCACGTGAAGCTCGGCGCGGTGCTGGACCGGGAGGAGTTGTACGACCGGGGCGACACCCGGTTGTTCGAGGCGTTCGGGCTGACGCCGAGACCGATCGGCTCCCTCTTCCAGGCCGTCTACGCCCACCTGGCCGTCACGGCGTTCTGGGGCACCCGCGCCCGCGGGGGGCGCGGGGAGCAGGCCCGGTCGAAGTTCCGGCACTGGCGCACCCTGACCGACGAAGCCGTTGACCTGCTGGCCGACAGCGGAGCGCTCACCCCTCTGGGGAAGCGCTTCGCCGACGGCGCGAGGGCATCGGTGGATCTCTGGCTGCGGTCCATCGAGGGCTGATGCCGCCCGGCCGCTCCCGCGCATCGCGGGAGCGGCTGGGGTGGGGTGTTCAGTGGGTGAGGTGGTCGAACTCGCCGGTCTTGGCGGCTTGGAGCCAGGTGGCGAGCTTGGCCTTGGTGGTGGTGACGGCTATGGCGGGTTCGTCGGATTCGCGGATGTGGATGCTGTCGCCATCGGACGCGATCTCGACGCAGTCGGCGGCGTCCCCGCTGTAACTCGACTTCTGCCAGTTGAGCTTCTCCACGGCTACCTCCCCAGGAGTTTGTACCGGACGTGCTGGATCATGCCCCACGAGTCGCGAAAGGCGGGAGACGGTCCGGGGGCAGACGCATCCAAGGCCGGTAGTGCCATGCCCTTGAGCCGGTCGAACTTTCGTCGGAACGTGGCTACTCCTTCAGGATCGCCCAGGAAAGTCGGACCGTGGGGATTCTCAAGGAGGACGGTGTCCAGCCGGGGGTGGGGTCCGTGCATCAGGACGAAGGCAGTATCGGTCGATGCGTAGATCGCGCAGTCGAACGGGAGGATCTGGATTGTCACGTGAGGCAGACGGGCCACCTCGATCAGATGGCTCAACTGTTCGCGCATGACAGCCGGCCCGCCGTACATCATGTGCAGGGCAGCCTCGTGGATCACGGCGTGGAACGGCGTGGCCTTGTCCGATGTGATCAACGAATGGCGTCGGCGCCTGAACTCAACCTTTTTCTCGGCGTATTCGAGGATGACTTCGCTGTATGCCTTGGTCTGCAGCAGGCCAGGGATCAGGTGCGTTTGGTAGCTCCCGATGGAGGCTGACGATGCCTCGAACTCTGCCAGGTCGAGGGCCTCCGATACGACATGAGGCCGGTACTCGCTCCACCAGCCCTTGCCGTTGCTCTGACACATGGCGATGAGGCCCTCCCGGTACTCGGCGTCGTTGACACCGCACGTGTCGAGCCAGAGCGCGAGCCGCTCAAGGTTGAGGCCGAGCCTGCCGGCTTCGGTGTGGCTGACTGCCGGACCCTTCATCCCGAGAACCTCGCCGATCTCGGCGGCGGACAGTCCTGCGGCGTTTCGGAGACGTCTGAGCTCATCGCCGAATCGGCGCTGCCGTTCGCTGATGTCGGTCCTGAATCCCACGTGCGTGCCTTTCTGCGCGGACGAGCGACCTCGAACCCGAAGCCTACGGAAAGTGTAGGGCTGATCGCAGAGCGTGTTGCACAGTTGAGGTGTTCTGGCCTACAGTTGCTAACGATCTCGCCGGAAGGTCTGTCAGTAGGTCTCATCTTCAAGGCAGTTGCTGTCGAGCTGCCCCGGAGCCGAAGAATTCACGGCGACAGACCCCAGGTGTGTCCGACCTACACCGCAGGGAGCATTCCCGTGTGTAACCCCAACCTCAACTCCCCCTCCCTCGCTCTCGCCCGGCAGTCGTTGCGCGACACGATGGTGCGCGCCGGGTGGGACGACCACCGCATCTTCGACGCCGAGCTCGCGCTCGCCGAACTGATCGTCAACGCCTGGCGGCACGGCCGGACCGCCGCTCCCGTCGTCCTCATCGCCACCCTCGGCCGCACCCTCCGGGTCTCCGTCGGGGACGAGAGCCACACCCTCCCCGAGCAGCACCTTTCCTCCGCACTCGGCGAACTCGCCGAGTGCGGACGGGGCCTCCAGCTCGTCGAGGGGCTCACCCACCGCTGGGGCGCCGACCCCCAGAAGAGAGGCAAGCTCGTCTGGTTCGAGCTGGACTCCGCCGCGTGACCGTGGCCCTCGCCCTGCTCCTCCTCGCCTCGGCGCTGGTCGGGGCGGTCGGCGAGGTGCTGACGCGAGCGCTGCGGGACCGGGTCGAGCGGGCGGGCAGCACGGTCGACTCGTAGGTGCCATCTATGGCACCAAGCCCTCGCCCGGAGCCCGGGCGAGGGCGCACCACGTAAACTCCGGCCCTGTGAACGAGCAGCCTCCGGTCCTGGTCACCCGTCGTCTCGCGCCCGGCGTCGTCGAGCGTCTCTCCGCGCAGCTCCCGGCCGCCCTGCACGACTCCGAACTGCCGATGAGCCGCGAGAACCTGCTCGAAGCCGTGCGCGGACGCCGCGCGCTGATCACCACCCTGGACGAGCGGGTGGACGCCGAACTCCTCGACGCGGCCGGTCCCGGCCTCGAAATCGTCGCCAACCACGCCGTGGGCTACCACAACGTCGACGTGGCGGCCTGCGCCGAGCGCGGCATCACCGTCACCAACACCCCCGGCGTGCTGACCGCCGCCACCGCCGACATGGCCTGGGCCCTGCTCCTGGCCGCCACCCGCCGGCTCGGCGAGGGCGAGCGACTGCTCCGCTCCGGCGAACCGTGGGCCTGGGCGCCGACCTTCATGCTCGGCATGGAGCTGACCGGCACCCAGCTGGGCGTGCTCGGCATGGGCCGGATCGGGCAGGCGGTGGCCCGCCGGGCCAAGGGCTTCGACATGTCCGTCCGCTACCACAACCGGAACCCGCTGCCGCCCGAGCAGGAGGACGGCGCCGAGTGGCTGCCGCTGGAGCAATTGCTCTCCACCTCCACCGTCCTGGTGGTCACCTGCCCGCTGAGCGAGGCCACCCGGCACCTGCTGGACGCCCCCCGGCTCGCCCTGCTGCCGCCCGGTGCGGTGGTGGTGTCGATGACCGCCGGGGTGGTCGACGAGGTGGCGCTCGCCGCAGCCCTGGAGTCCGGCGCGCTGTTCGCGGCCGCCGTCGACAACTTCGAGCGCGAGCCCGCCGTCCCCGCCGCCCTGCTCGCCCAGGACCGCGCCGTGCTCGCCCCGCACCTGGGCAGCGCCACCGTCCGCACCCGCCAGGCGATGGGCAACCTGGCCGTCGACAACGTCCTCGCCGTCCTCGCCGGAAAGGACCCGCTCACCCCGGTGGCCCGGTAGCGGTCGCCCGGTTCGGGCCCGCCTCGCCGACCGGGGTCAGTCGCCGATGAATTCCAGGTAGCTGCCCGGCGTCGCCGCACATTGCGCGAGGAGTGCGTCGAGGTCGAGGAGGGCCGCCCGCTGCCGCTCGTCGGAGCATGCGCGGACGAGGGTGGCGACCTCCGCACGGGTGGCTCCGGCTTCCTGCTCGTTGAAGAGCGTGTCGCCGTACGGGTCCACCCGGCCCAACCTGCCCGACCTGTCGAGGTCGAGCGTGCTCAGCGTCTGAGCGAGCGCCTCGCCGTGCCGGTACGACCCGCGCAGCAGCGTGGCCCGGGACGAGCCCTTGCCCGGCCTCCCGGAGTGCAGTTCCAGCTCGATGCCCACGAATCTCCCACCGTCTCGGCTGATACCGGCTGATATCAGCCGTCAAGCATCGCAGAGACCGCGTCCGGACCCGTTCAGTACTCCCGGTCGCCCGCGCCGTTCACGTCGCGGCGGGCCTGCCAGGTGGTGTGCTCGCGGGAGACGGCGTCCTCGGCGTCGCGGGAGAACCGGGCCCAGAGCTCCTCGGCCTCGGGCGAGCCGACGTCGAGGCTCGCCAGCTGCGCCCGGATCAGGGCCAGTTCGTCGGCGGCCAGCCCGTACGCGGCGGCGAGCGGGCGGTACTGGCGCAGCTGGGCCCAGGCGGTGACGGAGGCGGCCACGGCGGAGACCGCGCCGAGGGCGTCGAAGGAGAACATCCCCAGCGCCCGCAGCACCGCGAGCACCAGCCCGAGCAGCGGCAGCACCACGCCCGCCACCCCGGTCCAGAAGCCGGCCCGGGCGCAGTAGCGGGACTTGGAGCGGTACCAGTCCTGCTGCACCTCGATCCGCTCGCGCAGGTAGACGTCCCGGCGCAGCGCGAGCGGCTGCTCGCGCAGGGCGCGCATCGCGGGGGTGATCTGGCTCCCGGCGGGCCGGCCGGCCAGGCCGGGGCCGATCGCGCGGCTGCCGCGGAAGGCGTGCAGCACCCGGCCGAGCTGGAGGCCGTAGAGGCCCTCGGCGTCCGGCAGCGGCCGGGGCGGCGGCTGGACGGCGTCGGCCCGGACGGCGAACTTCCAGGCGAGGGTCTTCACCGATTCGGCGGCGGCCCGGCCCTCGTACCAGAGGCCCTGCGGGTTCTGCCGGCTGGTGACGGCGGAGAGGCCGATCGCGCCGAGGTAGGCGACGGCGGCGAGCCAGGCCCACGGCCGGCCGTCGGCGGAGCCGGCCGTGGCGGCCGCGACCAGCAGCAGCAGCTCGGTGGCGGAGAGCCGGACAGCCCGGTGCTGCCCCTGCTGGGAGGCTGAGTCGGCCGCCCAGAACAACTCCGGCAGCAGCTCGCGCTCCCGCACCGAACGGCCCGCCCCACCCGTGCCCGACGTCATTCCGTCCCCCCGCCCGCAGCTCCACCACCCGCCCCGGCGGTTCTGCCCCGGCGGACGGCCCGGTACGCCTGGGCGGGCAGCCGGTTGCGCCCGGGTGGACAGGCCGGGACGGGAGGGTCGGGGCAGCCCGGCGCGGACGGGCCGGGGCGGGCCGGGGGTGGGCGGGGCACCGGGGCGGCGCGGCCGTCCAGGACGGTCGGCGCAACGGTCGGCCGGTCGGCGTAGCGGTCCCGGTACCGCCCGCCGCCTGCTCGTACGTCGATCGGACCGGCCGGGGCGGAGAAGCCCGGAAAGCAGTGGAAGGCCCCGGAAGGTCTCAGAACGTGTAGAAGATCCGGTCGGCGTTGTCGGCCATCTGCTTGGCGTTCCACTCGGTGCCGCCGGGCACGTTGCCGGAGCGGAACAGCGGCGGGGCGGCGCCCTCGCCGGCGAGGGCCGCGTCGGCCAGCCGCTCCACTGCCGAGGCGACCACGGCCTGCATCAGCGCGCTGGTGACGATGGTCGAGACCGGGCCGAAGGTGGTCTCGGCACCGGGGTGGGTCAGCTCGCCGTCGCCGACCGCGATCTTGTTGTCCAGGACGACGTCGCAGTGGTCCTTGAGGTAGGTGCCGGAGGAGTGCCCCGAGGGAACGGCCCCGGGGTAGGCCAGCGAGGTCAGCCCGACCACCTTGAGGCCCCGGGTCCGGGCGTACTGGGCCAGCTCCACGGGCATGGTCTGGCGGCCCGAGAGCGAGATCAGGAACAGCAGGTCGCCGCTGGTGGCGGGGGTGAGGTCGAGGGTGGTGGTGGCCAGTCCGGAGACCCGCTCCAGGGCGCTCGACAGCGGCGCCGGCATCACCGTGACCCCGGCCATGCCGGGGACCTCCAGCAGATTGATCGGCACCAGCCCGCCGGCCCGGTAGACCACGTCCTGGGCCGCCAGCGAGGAGTGCCCGGCGCCGAAGGCGAAGACCCGGCGGTTCCCGGCGATCGCCTCGGCGAGCAGCTCGGCGGCGGCCTCGATGTTCGCCGCCTCCTCGGTCCGCACCCGCTGGAGGTGGGCGATCGCGGCCTCGAAGTACCGGCCGACCAGCTCGCTCATCTGCTGCCTTCGCTCTCTGCCGGTGGGGGCCCCGGCCGGGTGGGGCGGCCGTGATGGTCCGGACCGCTGGTGGAGAAAGCTACGGCGAGCACCGTGCTGCCTCACCGGTGCCGCTGTCAACAGCCACGAAATGCCGCCCCCCGCAGCCCGGGGCGGGCCCGGTTGTCGTCGCGGTACGTCAGAATTGGCGGTGAGGACCCCGAGGAACGGAGCCAGCGG
This sequence comes from Kitasatospora sp. NPDC089913, assembly GCF_044748625.1. Classification (NCBI taxonomy): domain Bacteria; kingdom Bacillati; phylum Actinomycetota; class Actinomycetes; order Kitasatosporales; family Streptomycetaceae; genus Kitasatospora; species Kitasatospora sp. NPDC089913. Next base: position 324,306 of record NZ_JBIVGI010000006.1, read on the forward strand.
CGATGTCTGGGCTGATCGACACCACTGAGATGTACCTTCGCACCATCCTGGAGCTGGAGGAGGAGGGCATCACCCCGATGCGCGCCCGGATCGCCGAGCGCCTGGAGCAGAGCGGTCCCACGGTCAGCCAGACGGTCGGCCGGATGGAACGCGACGGGCTGCTCCGGGTAGCGGGCGACCGCCACCTGGAGCTGACCGAGGAGGGCCGCCGGCTCGCGGTGCGGGTGATGCGCAAGCACCGCATCGCCGAGTGCCTGCTGGTCGACGTGATCGGGCTGGAGTGGGAGCAGGTGCACGAGGAGGCCTGCCGCTGGGAGCACGTGATGAGCGAGACGGTCGAGCGCAAGGTGCTCGCGATGCTCGGCCACCCGACCCAGTCCCCGTACGGCAACCCGATCCCGGGGCTGGACGAGCTGGGCGACGCCAAGGCCGAGGGCGAGGGCTTCGACGCCGGGCTCGTCGCACTGGACACGGTGCTGCCGGGCGAGGACGGCGCCGACGTGGTGGTCCGCCGGATCGGCGAGCCGATCCAGACCGACGGCGACCTGATGCGCACGCTGCGCCGGGCCGGGGTCCGTCCCGGCTCCACGGTGCGGGTGACCGCCGGGGTCGGCGGGCTCATGGTGGGCTCCGGCGACAACGCGGCCGAGCTCGGCAAGGACATCGCCGCGCACGTCTTCGTCGCACAGGGCTGAGGGCGGCCGCCCGGGGGCCGAGGACGGACGCCCGGGCGGGGGACGGCCCGCGCCCCGCGCTGGACGAGAACGGCCGGAAGGGCCCGGTGCTCCCCGTGCACCGGGCCCTTCCGCCCTCCCCGTTCCCTCCCGCTCCCGCGGCACCGGCCTCCCCGAACCCGGCCGGTACCGCGGCCCCCGCCCTTCCCCCCCGTCCCCTCCGGTTCCCCTCCGTCCCTCCCGTCCGCCCCGCCCGGCTTCCCCGACCGAGCGCCCCTTCCGGCGGCCCCTCACAGGGGAATTCCTGCCACTCGGCCGATCATGGCAATCCTTGAGCGTTGTCACTCGTACGAGGGGCTTTCGCCGTTGACCAGCGGGTACACCGAACCCTTATCCGCACATGCGTATGACGGGCCCGGTCTCCGGTGGGAGACCGGGCCCGTCACTCGCGCGCGGGGTGTCGCGCGTGGCACGCCCCTCACCCGATCGGCGTAGGGCGGCAGTCCTCGGAAGGGTCGGCCGTTCGTCGGTTTCCCGGTTCGGCCGTTCAGCGGGTCGGCGGTTCGGCCGTTCGGCGGGTCGCCGGCGGGGCGGCCCGGGCGGCGGTCAGCGCACCGCCGCGGGCTGGGCCGGCTGCGCCGCGGCGGCCGGCGCCTCGCGCCCGCAGGCGTAGGCCAGCGGATTGATCAGCTCGGCGGCGTCCGGCAGCCAGCGGTTGAGCGCGGAGGGCGAGCGGGCCCACTGGGCGAAACCGGTCGGGCCGACCCGGGACGGCGGGGCCACCGTCCAGTCGCCCTCGCCCCGGGCCACCAGGTCCAGCCGGGCCGGCGGCCAGCCCAGCTTGCGGAGCATCTCCGGCAGCTTGGCCGACACCCCGGGCAGCACCAGGAAGTGCAGCCGCCGCCCCGCCCGGCCCTGCGCGGCGGGAACGACCGCCACCGGGCCGAGCTGCAGGCCCATCCGCTCCATCCGGGCCAGCGCCAGGCAGCCCGCCACCTCCGGCACGTCCAGGACGTCGAAGGACCTGCCGGTCGGCAGCAGGATCGACGCCTCCGGCCGCTCCGTCCACCAGCGCCGTACCGCGCCCGGCCCCGCGCTCGCCTTGCGCGCCCAGTCCGAGTCGATCGGGTGGGCACCGGGCAGCGCGCAGCGCGGCTCGCCGCACGAGCAGCGGGCGGGGCCGTCGCCGTCGATCAGCCAGGCGCCCGGGGCGACCTCCCAGTGACGGGTCTCGGCGTAGCTGACGGCTTCGACGAGCAGCGGGGGCAGTCCTGCGTCGGAGCCCTGGTCGGGGGAGTCGGGGGTGTCTTCCACGGGCTGCTCAACTACCGTGCGTGAGGCGGGTTACGGTCGGGTCCCGGCCGTTCCGCCACGCGGTGGCAATTCACCCGAACCGGTGAGGCGGACCGTGCGGGAGCGCGCCGGGGGGAGGCAGGGTGGGCGCAATGGGGGCGCACGGGAGCATTTTGCCGGGCGCGTGGGGGGTGGGGATCGTCACCGTGGGTATCCCGCTGGCGTTGCTGATCGCTAACCTGGTGTCAGTTTCCTTGAACGGTCGGACAGTCGGCAACTCGGCAACAGAGATCAGCAGAAAGCGTCGCCCGCCGGCCGGGACCGGAGGGTGTGGGGAGGCGAAGCCCATGGCCGCGAGACCACTTGTCGCACGACAGCCCAACGAGCGCCTGCAGCAGCTGATCCAGGAGGCCAGCTGCTCCAACGCCGGTCTGGCACGGAGAGTGAACCTCTGCGGTGCCGAGCACGGTCTTGACCTGCGCTACGACAAGACCTCCGTCGCACGCTGGCTCCGCGGCCAGCAACCGCGCGGACAGGCACCGGCGGTGATCGCCGAGGCGCTCGGACGCAAACTCGGGCGCAGTGTGTCGGTCGAGGAGATCGGCATGGCGGACGGCAAGAACCTCAGCTCCGGCATCGGGCTGCAGTTCGCGCCGACACTGGGCGCCGCACTCGAGCAGGTCTGCGAACTCTGGCGCAGCGACGTCGGGCGCCGGGACTTCCTGACCGGGGCGACCGTGGCGGCCTCCGCCCTGGTCGAGCCCAGCCGGGACTGGCTGATCACCCCGCCGGACCCGGTGGTGGCCCGCAGCGGCGGCACCCGGGTCGGCCCGACCGATGTCGCCGCGATCAAGGCGACCACCGCGATGCTGGTCGACCTGGACCACCGGTTCGGCAGCGGCCACGTCCGCCCGGTCGTGGTGCACTACCTCAACAGCGTGGTCTCCGGCCTGCTCGGCGGCTCCTACCGGGAGGAGACGGGCCGCCAGCTCTTCGCGGCCGTCGCCCGCCTGACCGAGCTGGCGGGCTACATGGCGGTGGACACCGGACAGCCCGGCCTCGCCCAGCGGTACTACATCCAGGCGCTGCGGCTGGCCCAGGCCGCCGACGACCGGGGCTACGGCGGGTACGTGCTGGCGGCCTCGATGAGCCACCTGGCAGCGACCCTGGGCAACCCGAGGGAGATCGCCCAGCTCGCCCGGGCCGCCCAGGAGGGGGCCAGGACGGTCGCCACCCCGACCGCGATGGCGATGTTCTACGCGGCCGAGGCGCGCGGCCACGCCCTGCTCGGCGACGCCCGGGCGTGCGAGGCGGTGGCCGCCAAGGCGCTGGAGATGATGGAGAAGCGCCGCCCGGAGGACGACCCGGACTGGATCGTCCACTTCGACGACGCCTACCTGGCCGACGAACTGGCCCACTGCCACCGGGACCTCGAACAGGCGGGCCAGGCCGAGCACTACGCCCGCCGGGCGCTCGACCTGCACCCGCCGACCCGGGTGCGGCGCCGGGCGGTGGACCTCGTCCTGCTGGCGACGGCTCAGCTCCAGCAGCGGGACGTGGAACGGGCCTGCGAGACGGGCGCGCAGGCGGTCCGGCTGCTGAGCGGTCTGCGTTCCAACCGGGGCGTGGAGTACCTGGACGAGTTCCGCCGGCGGCTGGAGCCGTACCGGGAGCAGCGGGTGGTCCGCGAGTTCCAGGCCAGGGCGGAGGCGGAGGCGGCCTGATCGGCCCTGGTGGCGCGGTGGCGGGGAGCGTGCGGGGACGGTGGAGGACGGACCGCCCACGTGGTCGGCCGGTTCGGTGAACCGGTAGCGTGGGCGCGACGTCCAAGGAACTGTGATGCTCCCAAGAACCGACGAGATGTGGTCCGCCGTCAGCGCGCGGTCGTGCACAGGTGAGGAATCGCGTTGAGCCAGCGCCGCTCGTACCCCAACTCCGGTGACTTCAATCTGGACGACCTGTTCCGTCCGGAGCCGGGACAGCAACCGGCCCAGCAGCCACCTCAGCAACCGGGGCAGCAGCCGCCTCAGCAACCGGTCCAGCAGCCCGGGCCGCCGTACGGTCAGCAGCCGGCCGCGCCGCCGTACCCGGGCCCGCCGCCCGGCCCGCAGCCCGGCCCCTACCCGGGCCAGGCCTCCGGGCAGCCCGAGTACTTCGGCGACAGCGTGCTGCCCACCCAGGCCATGCCGGTCCAGCAGCAGGGGATGCCCGCGCCCGGCTGGGGCGGCGCGGCGCACCCCGGTCACCCGGCCGACCACAGCCAGGCCACCCAGTACCTGCCGCAGTACCCGGCGGCCGACCCGCAGGGCGCAGGCGGTTATCCCCCGGCCCGGCCGGGGTACGCCGACGGCCCCGCGCCGGACTACCCGGACCGGTCCGGCGCGGCCCCGGCCGGGCGCGGCGGCGGCCGCTCCTCCGGCAAGCTGGTGATCGGCGGCGTGGTGATCGGGGGCATCGCCGCGGCCGCCCTGGTCGCGGTGCTGATGAGCGGCGACGACAAGGGCGGGTCGAAGCCGCAGGCCGCCCCGGCGACCACCGGCGGTTCCACCACCGCCACCACCGCGCAGCAGGGCCCGGGCCCGACCACCGCCTCCGTCAACCCGGAGGTCAAGGCGCAGGCCCAGGCGCTCTCCGACCTGCTCGGCACCGCCAGCGACAGCCGGCAGGCGGTGATCGGCGCGGTCGCCTCGGTGCAGAAGTGCGAGAAGCTCCCCGAGTCGCAGCAGGCGCTGACCGCCGCGGCCGGCCAGCGGCGGGAGCTGCAGACCAAGCTCGCCGCACTGAAGACGGACAAGCTGGCCGGCGGTCCGCAGCTGGTCGAGCAGCTGAACGCGGCGTGGGCGGCCTCGGCGTCCGCCGACGACGAGTACGCGGCCTGGGCCGGGGACGCGCAGAGCGGCTGCGACCCCAAGAAGAACGACAACCAGCACTACAAGAACGCCGTCGCCGCGAGCGGCACCGCCACCACCGCCAAGAAGCAGGCGTCCGGCCTCTGGAACACCGTCGCGGGCCAGACCGCCCTGCCCACCCGTACCGACGGCGACCTCTGAGTCCTCCCCGCCGGGGCTCGGCGGGGAACAACGGCGGAGGGCCCGACCACAGACCGTGGTCGGGCCCTCCGCCGTTCCCGGGGTGCGTGGGCGCGTGGGCGCGTGGACGCGTTCGCGGGGAGCGGGTCGGCTCAGGCGGGCGGCTTGCCGCCGGTGAGCACCCAGCGCACATCGACGAAGCCGGGCCGCTGCAGGGTCATCTGGCCGCCCTTGACCACCTGGAAGGTGACCCAGGTGTTCACCAGCCGGGGCGACTCGGTGCTCGGCAGCATGTTGGTGGTGGCCCAGTTCAGCGGCGGGGTGAGCCCGACGTCGATCGGCTCGCCGCCGTCCAGCAGGGTGGTCACGGCCTTGCTGGTGATCGTCTGCCCGGCCGCGGCCAGACGCTCGGAGATCTGCTTGAACACCTCGTAGGCGACCCAGGTGGTCTGCACCCCCGGGTCGGCGGCGTCGATGTGCCGGTCGGAGTCGGCGCGGATCACCGTGCGCAGGCCGTCCCAGATCTTGGCCGACTCCGGCGGGTACCAGCCGGTCACGAACGCGCCGGAGAGCGGGCCGCTGTCGCCGCCGGTGGAGTCCACCACCGACTGCTGCACGCTGCCGATCACCGAGGCGATCCTGGTGTTCTTCGCACCGGTCCGGCGGAAGGCGTCGAGCAGGTTGCCGGTCGGCTCGGCGCCGAGCGCGCTGGTGACGCAGTTGCCGGCCTGGTCGGTGCCGATCGCCTTGCGGACCACCGGGCTGTAGTCGTTGGACTTCTCCGGTGCCTTGACGTCCAGCAGCTTGATCCCGGCCGGCTTGAGCGCGTTGCCGAGGTAGCCGAGCAGGTTGTCGCCGGCCGGGGTGTCCGGGCGGATCAGCGAGACGGCCTTGCAGCCGGCCTCCACCAGCTGGCGGCCGCTGCCGCCGATCAGGGCGGGCATGCCGCCGCCCACCGGGTAGGACAGCGGGCTGCTGAACTCCGGCTGGGACAGGCCGTAGCCACCGATCAGCGGGATGCCGGCGCGCTCCAGGACCGGCATGAAGTCGTCGCCGAACTGGCTGTAGGAGCCCAGCACCGCGACCGCCTTGGCGTCCACCGCCTGCTGGGCGCAGGTCCGGGCGCCGTCGGAGGTGTTGTGCTCGTTGCAGGTGATGACGTTGAGCCGACGGCCGTTGAGGCCGCCCTTGACGTTGAGGTCCTTGCCGATGGCCTCGGCCAGGGCGGTCATGCCGGGACGGTCGGCCGAGCCGGTGCCGGACGGTGCCCAGGTCATGACGGTGAGGTCGCCGCTACCGGTGGCGGCGTCGGCCGGTCCGCCGCACGCGGAGGCCGAGAAGAGGGTGGGAAGCAGCGCCGCGGCGGTCGCGACGGCCGCGATCGGGCGCCGGTTGCGCCGTCCTGCGATCGGGTTCATGGCCTGGGACGAGCCCCTTCGGCTGGTCATGGGTCTATCCCTCCCGGGGCGCTCTCTGCTGCGCACCTGGTCCAGCCAATCCCCGGTGCCGCAAGCCGAGAGGGCCGTAAAGCCAACAAACGACCAACGGCGGAGGAACTCCGGGCGTGAACGCGTGTAGATCGGGAGTGGAGCACGAACGGTGGGGGAACGTACGATCCATCTCCATGTCCGCCAGCACAGAATCTTCGTATCGGTCTGCCCGAAACCCTTCTCGTCCGGGCCACCGCTCCAGCACGATGGGCGGCATGCCGCTCAACGACCTGCCCTGGTGGCGCTGGCGGGCCCGACTCCGCTCGGCCCTGCACATGCTCTCCGACCCCGGGTTCCAGCGGGAGGCCTGGCTGGCCGGCCGCGAGGGGTACGGCGATGTGACCGATGCCGTCTACCGCCTGGTCGAGGACACCTGGCTGGACCGCTGGTCCGCCGAGAAGTACATCGGCACGATCTTCCGGGACCCGGCCGAGGCCACGCTGGTGGACCTCGCGGTGCTGCGGGTCGTGCAGATCCTGCACGAGGTCGGTGCGGACGCGCCGGCCGCCGCCTACCTCGGGCACCAGGACTGGCCGGAGGCGGTCCGGGCGGCCCGGGAGGCGCACGTCCTGCTGGCGGCCAACGACGGCGAGGACCCGGACGCGCCGCCGCGCTCGCTGGACATCCTGCGGATCCTGACCCAGGTCTGACCGGTCCGGCGGGCGGCCGACCTGCTGCTGGGCCCCGGGCCGACCGGCGGCCGGCCGGTCGGCCCGGGGCCGGTGCCCCGGTGCGGGCCGGTCCGTCCCGGAGTGCGGGCAGTCCGGCTGGGGGTGTCCCGGAGTGTGAAACGCTGGAGCATTCACACCAGCACGAGCTCAGGACGGGATACCCCCACGTGGAACAGCAGCCGGCCAGCGCCCAGTACGTCCTCACGCTGTCCTGCCCCGACAAGCAGGGCATCGTCCACGCGGTCTCCAGCTACCTCTTCATGACCGGGTGCAACATCATCGACAGCCAGCAGTTCGGTGACGGGGACAGCGGGCTGTTCTTCATGCGGGTGCACTTCTCGGCGGTCGAGCCGGTGACCGTCGACAAGCTGCGGGCCAGCTTCGCCGCGATCGGCGCCTCGTTCGGGATGGACTGGCAGATCCACCCGAGCGAGCAGAAGCTGCGGATCGTCCTGATGGTCAGCAAGTTCGGCCACTGCCTCAACGACCTGCTGTTCCGCACCCGGATCGGCGCGCTGCCGGTGGAGATCGCCGCGGTGGTCTCCAACCACACCGACTTCCGCGACCTCACCGAGGGCTACGGCATCCCGTTCCACCACATCCCGGTGACCAGGGAGAACAAGGCCGAGGCCGAGCAGCAGCTGCTGGACCTGGTCGCCAAGGAGAACGTCGAGCTGGTCGTGCTGGCCCGCTACATGCAGGTGCTGTCGGACAACCTCTGCACCGCGCTGTCCGGCAAGGTGATCAACATCCACCACTCCTTCCTGCCGAGTTTCAAGGGCGCCAAGCCGTACCACCAGGCGCACACCCGGGGCGTGAAGCTGATCGGCGCCACCGCGCACTACGTCACGGCCGACCTGGACGAGGGCCCGATCATCGAGCAGGAGGTGGCCCGGGTGACCCACGACATCACCCCGGACCAGCTGGTCGCGCTCGGGCGGGACGTCGAGTGCCAGGCGCTGGCGCGCGCGGTGAAGTGGCACAGCGAGCACCGGGTGCTGCTGAACGGCAGCCGGACGGTGGTCTTCGCCTGAGCCGTCCGTAACGGCCGGGCCTCCGTTACGGCCGGGACAGCAGGGGCGTCGCGCGCAGCACCTCGCGGATCGCGGCCCGGTCGCCGTGCTCGCCGACCGGCACCCGGTCCGGGTCGCGGTGCGCGGCGGCCAGCTGGCAGAACTCCAGCCCGTCCAGCACCATCGCGGCCACCGGCTCGCCGCCGGGCGGACCGGCGGACGGGCCGTCCAGCGGTATCAGCCACTCGCCGGCCGCCGGACCGTCGATCACCAGCCGGATCCGGCGGCCGGTCCTGCGCCCGGCTCCGGCACCGGTCCCGGTCCCTGAGCCGTCCGGCCGCGCGTCGGTGCCGCCGAGCGCCGCACCGGCCGGTTCGGGGCGCGCCGCCCGCTGTCCGGCCAGGGCCAGCGGCAGCATCCGCACCGCCAGGTCGATCATCTGCCGCAGGTGCTGCGGGGCGGGCGGGTCGTACGGGTAGGCGACCGCCCGGGCGATGTCCTCGCCGTGCACGTAGCACTCGAAGGCCCGGTCGACGAAGGCGTCCCGCAACGGGACGGTCGCGAAGCCGAAGTCCACCGGGGTGTTGCCCTGCGGGGCGAGCGCGGCCGAGCGGACCAGTTCGTGGCAGTGCCGGCGCCACCGGGCGCGGATCCGCTGGGGCGGCTGGCCGGCCTGCTCGGCGGTGAGCCGGGCGGTGCGTTCGGCGATCCGGGCCCAGGGCGGGCCCGCCTGCGGCGGCACCCGGGGCACCGCGCCGGTGACGGCCTCCTGCGGCGGGACCCGGCGCGCGGTGGCCTGCCCGCCGTCGGCGACCGGGCCGCCCGGCACCGGGTCGGGCAGGCCGAGGGCGACGGCCAGATAGCCGTCCACGGCGGCCAGATGGCACAGGACCTCGGCCGGACGCAGGTACTCGGTGCCGCCGTGCCAGGGGAGTTCGGCCACCTCCTGCCACTCCTCGGGGCCGAGGTCGCGCAGCAGGGCGTCGAGCTTGGCGGTCTCGGCCGTGTACGGCATGCCCCAGGTGGGAACCGGGAGTTCGGCGGGGCGGCGGGTCAGGCACCAGTCGAGCACCTGCTGACGCAGGGCGCCGGGCTGGTCCAGCGGCTCCTCGACGGAGAGCCAGCCGGCCGCCTCGCGGAGCCGTCCGGCCTCCTCCGCGCACTGCGGGCAGCCGGTCAGGTGGAGTTCGAGCTCGGCGGCCTCGGCGGCGGGGACGGCTCCGAGGGCCCAGGCGCCGAGCAGTGAGCGCAGCGCCTCGTGCCGCTCGTCGGTGGTCGTCACGTCCCTCCGCCCTCCGTCCGTCGCCCGGCCTCCCCGGCCCCCGGTCCGTCCGCGCTCCCGGCGCCCGGGGCCGGGAGCCCGTCGCGCGGACCGCCGGCCGGCGGCGCGGCGGACCGGTGCCGCGCGTGCTCCTGCTCCAGTTCGGTGGCCAGCAGTGCCAGCCCCAGTCGCATCCGCTGTTTGGCGGCCTGTTCGCTGATTCCGAGCCGACGGGCCGTCTCCTGGTAGGTCCGGCCGTCGTAGTAGGACTCCGTGATCGTCTCACGCAGCGGTTCCGGCAGGGCGGAGACCACGTACTGGACCCGGGCGGCCGTGGCCACCGTACGGATCTCGTCCTCCTCGGCGGGCCCGGCGTAACCCGCCGCCTCGGCGCGGCGGGCGCGCAGCCGGTCCACCGCGCGACGGTGGGTCAGCGCGCCGAGCCAGGAGCGGAGCGAGCCGCGGGACGGGTCGAAGGTCTCGGGGTGTTCCCAGACGTGGGCGAAGATCTCCCGGGTGAGTTGGGCCGCGGCGGTCTGGTCGGCCAGTATCCGGCCCGCCAATCCGTGCACCATCGGCGCGAGTTGGTCGTACAGCTCGCCGAGGGCGGTCTCCTCGCCCCGGGCCAGGCGCCGTTGCAGCTGCTCGTCCCGGCGCGGGGCGTCGTCGGTGGTGGCCACCGGTCACCACCCCTCCTGCCGGACCGACCGCTGACGCGTCCACGGTATCCCGGGCCGTTCGGGCGGCGGAGCGATTCGGGGAAGAACGGAGTCCGGTGCTTCGGATGGTCCGATCGTGGGATCTGCCGTCGATCCCGCTGTTGCGCTGTTCGAAGGTGGTTGGACATATGTCGCACGGGTGGTTCGCGAGTGGCGGGCGCGGCACGAGGGGCGGACGGCGGTAGGTTCGCCTCTGCGTCCGGGGCCGGTCGGAGCGGCCGGGCGATCGCCGGTCCGAGGCTCGCCAGAGTGAGCGGGACAGTATGCCCTGCGCCGTCCCCCGATCGCTGGAATATGCCCGAAGCGCTTGCTGCGGTCCGCCGGCCGACTCATCCTGAGGCGTATTCGCGTCGTGGTCGACGAGCGACGGACGAGCCGGTGCGGGCGCACCGCGCCGGGTGTGACGTGCGGTGGCCCGGCGGACAGCGGCCCGGAGGACGGCGGCCCGGTGCGTACCCGGGCCGGCCGGGCGACCAGGGCCCGGTCGAGACGGTGCCGAACTGCGAGTGCGGGTGGTGGAGCGGTGCAGGTTCTTCAGGTACAGCTGGCGGTGCAGGCGGACCCCGCCGAGGTCGGCCGGGCCCGCCGGTGGGTCCGCTCGCGGCTGCTCAACCACGGGGTGGACCCGGACGCGCCGATCGCCGAGACGGTGGTGCTGGTGGTCTCCGAGCTGGTCACCAACGCCGTGGTGCACACCGGCTGTCCGGCCGTGCTGCGGCTCTGCTTCCCGCTGGGCGACTTCCCGGGCGTGCCGCCGGACGGCTCCGCGTCGGACCCGTCGGCGTTCACCTCGGCGGCGGCCGGCCCGTCGGGGGCCGGTGCGAGCGGCTCCCCGTCCTCGGGTGCGCTCCCGGCCGCGGGTGGTGAGGTGCGCGAGGCGGCGACGGTCGGCCCGCTGCGGGTCGAGGTCGCCGACGCCAGCCAGGTCGCCCCCGCGCCCCGGCACGCGGGCGCGGACGTCGACGCCACCAACGGGCGCGGGCTGGAGCTGGTCGAACTGCTCTGCGACCGCTGGGGCTGGTACCCGGACGGCTCGGGCAAGCGGGTCTGGTGCGAGATCAGCCCCGACGCCCGGCCGGTGGACCCGCTGAGCACCGTCGACTGGGCGGCGCTCGCGCAGTAGGGGCGGGCCTCGGACGGGCCTCGGACCGGCCTCGAACCGGGTCCCGGACCGGCCGCGGGCAGTTCCGGGCGGCTCCGGGCGGGGCGTCGGCGGGTGTGGTGATCACCGGGCCGAAAGCTGACGCAACCATTCCGAATTTCCGACAACCCATTGACGTGACGTATCCGACTGATCACGCTTGGGTGCAGCTCTCCGTCGCGAGGGGACGCCGAGGGACACCGAACGCCGCCGCGGTGCTGCTGTCCAGGGGGATCACGTCAGCAGGGGGGCCGCAGGCAGGGCCGATCGGATGACCGTTCCTCGGCGAGTGCGGAGGGCGTCGCACGGGTTCAGGGCCCGTGCACCGGGGTTGGATGGCGGTCGGCCGTGCCGTGCTCGGGGTGCGTGCGGCCCGCCGCCATCCGATCCGCCCGCCGCGGGCGAGCCTTTTCGGCCACCGGCCCCGTTCACCGGGCGCCCGGACCTCCGTCGGCCGGTTCCCGCTCCCCGGTTGGCCCGATTCCGACGAAAGCTGGCAGCCCCGCCCCTCGTCGTGCCGAGGCCCCTTCGGGAGACTCGGCCGCGTGAACGAAGCGAACGCCCCCACCGGCACGGCGGCTCCGGCCGGAACCGCCGACCCTGTCGGATCTGCCGACCCTGCCGCAGCTGCCGCCCCTGCCGACCGTTCCGGACTTGCCGATCCCGCCGGGCCGGCCCGCGCCCCCCGGGTCCACTACGCCTGGGTGGTGGCCGGGGTCGCCCTGCTGGTGCTGCTCGGCTCGGCCGGATTCCGCTCCACGCCCAGTCTGATGATGGACGCGCTGCACACCGAGTTCGGATGGTCGATGGGCACGATATCCAGCGCCACCTCGGTGAACCTCGCCCTCTACGGCCTCACGGCGCCGTTCGCCGCCGCGCTGATGGACCGGTTCGGCGTCCGGTTGGTGGTGGTCTGCGCGCTGCTGACCATCTCGGTCGGCTCCGGCCTCACCATGCTGATGCGCGAGCCCTGGCAACTGGTGCTGTGCTGGGGCGTACTGGTCGGTCTCGGCAGCGGCTCGATGGCCGGGGCGTTCGCGACCACCGTCACCGGCCGCTGGTTCCGGGCCCGGCAGGGCCTGGTGACCGGGGTGCTGACGGCCGCCGGGGCGGCGGGCAACCTGGTCTTCCTCCCGCTCGGCGCCTGGCTGGTCGAGCAGCACGGCTGGCGCTCGGCGGTCGTGGTGGTCTCGCTGGCGGCCAGCGCGGTGGCCGTCCCGGTGCTGCTGCTGATGCGCGAGCGGCCCGCCGACCTCGGCCTGTTCCCGTACGGCGCGACCGAGCCGCCGCCCGCCCCGGCGGCCGGGGGCCGTGCGCTGGCCCGTTCGCTGCGGGTGCTCAGGGACGCCGCCCGCACCCGGGCGTTCTGGCTGCTGGCCGCGTCCTTCGCGATCTGCGGAGCGACCACCGCCGGGCTGGTCGGCACCCACTTCATCCCGGCCGCCCACGACCACGGCCTGCCGGTCACCACCGCGGCGAGCCTGCTCGCACTGATCGGTGTCTTCGACGTGATCGGCACCGTCGCCAGCGGCTGGTTCACCGACCGCTTCGACGCCGGACGGCTGCTCGTCGTCTACTACGCGCTCCGCGGACTCTCGCTGCTCCTGCTGCCGCAGTTGTTCGCCGGCTCGCTGGAACCGCCGATCCTGGCGTTCGTGATCTTCTACGGCCTCGACTGGGTGGCCACCGTCCCGCCGACCGTCGCGCTCTGCCGGCGGTACTTCGGGGAGGACGCGCCGATCGTCTTCGGCTGGGTGCTGGCCTGCCACCAGATCGGTGCCGCGGTGGTGGCCGGTCTGGCCGGGGTCGCCCGGGACGCGCTCGGTGACTACGACCTCGCCTGGTACGTGGCGGGCGGGCTCTGCGCCGTCGCGGTGCTGCTCTGCCTGGCCCTGCGGACCCCCGGGCGGCGGAGGGGGCGCGCGGTCCCGGTCCCTGGCTGAGCACCGGAGTGTCGTGAGGGGTGGCTAGGCTCCGGAGCCATGACGCTGAGTTTCACCCTGGACCCCGGGTTCGGCCCCGAACTGCGCGCCGAGGTCACCGGCCTGTGGACGGCCGCCAGCAACGCCGGTGGGGCCGTCGGCTTCGTCCACCGGGTGACCGAGGAGGAGGTCGGGGCCGCCGGGGCGGCACTGTTCGCCGGGCTGGCCCCGGCCGGACCGCACCGGCTGCTGATCGCCCGGGAGACCGGGACCGGGCGGCTGGCCGGGCTGCTGTTCCTGGAGTCGATGCGGTTCGGGCCGATGGACCACTGGCGGCTGGTCACCAAGGTCATGGTCCACCCCGCGCTGCAGGGGCGCGGGTACGGTGCGGCGCTGCTGGCCGAGGCCGAGCGGATCGGCCGGGAATGGGGGCTGGCCGGGTTGAAGCTCCAGGTGCGGGGCGGCCTCGGCCTGGAGGCCTTCTACCTCCGCAGCGGCTATGTCGAGGTCGGCCGGGTGCCCGGTGCCATCCGGGTCGCCCCCGGTGACGACCGGGACGATGTCGTCATGTGGCGCGACCTGCGCTGATCATGCCCGCGCCGGGGCGGTCCGGGGCGGGACCCGTTCCCCGCCGGGCCCGTCGGGCATGCTTCACTGGGAGACCGGCCGGTCCCAGCGCAGTGAAGGATGTGTCCCCGGTGAGCAGCAAGGTGAGCAAGAAGTCGCACGCCACACTCCGCTACACCTCGATGCGGGTCTCCGTCTTCCTGGCCTGTCTGCTGGTCGCGCTGATCCTCGGCCACTTCCAGGTGATCCCGGTCTCCGGCGAGGCCGGGGTGATCTTCCTCTTCCTGCTGGCCGCCGTCGTCTCGGCGCCGCTCAGCTATGTGCTGCTCAGCCGGCAGCGTGACGAGATGTCGGTCGAGATCTCCGGCCGGGTGGACGGCATCCGCACCCGGACGGCCTCCCGGATCGCCGCGCAGAACGCCGAGGAGGACGCGGTGGACGACGCGCTGCGTGCCGCGACCACCAAGGCGCCCGCCGGCCCCGCCGCCTCGGCCCCGCAGAACTGACCCGCGCCACCGTGCCGGAGAAGGCCGCACCGGAGGACGCGGAGCCGGGGGACGGCGTTCCGCCGGGCCGCCCCGAACCGGCCGCCGGGACCTGGCCGGCCCCGGTCCGCCGCCCGACCGGTCGGGACGTCGCCCGCCTGGCCGGGGTCTCGCAGGCCACCGTCTCGCTGGTGTTCTCGGGCTCCGAGGCGGGCCGCCGGGTCTCCGACGCGACCCGCGAGCGGGTCCGCGAGGCCGCCCGGGGCCTCGGCTACCGGCCGCAGGCCGCCGGACGCCAACTCCGGCTGGGCCGCAGCGGCATGATCCTGCTGGCCGTGCCGAACATCCTCGGCCCGTTCTTCGGCCGGGTGCTGGAGGGCGTCCACGAGGAGGCCGGCAAGCACGGTCTGGCCGTCGTGGTCAGCTCGGGCTGGGGGAGTGCCACCCTCGCCGAGGCCGCCACCACCAGCCGCTTCGACGGCCTGCTGATCTGCTCCCCGGACGACAGCCAGCTCGGCGAACTGCCCGCCGACACCCCCGTCGTCTTCCTGGACGCCGACCCCGACCCCGGTGGCGGTCTGGCCCGTCCGACGGTCGAACTGGACGTGGGCGGCGGGATGCGCGCCGCCGTCGCCCATCTCGCCGCCCTCGGCCACCGCCGGATCGCCAGGCTGCGGTCCACCCACGCCGCGTACACCTTCCGGGTCCGCCAGGCGGCCTTCGAGGAGACGGTGCTGGAGCTGGGTCTGGACGCGGTCGAACTCGGGGTCAGCCTGAACGAGGGCCAGGCCGCCGCACGCGAGGTCGCCCACCGGCTGCTGGACCTGCCGGACCGGCCGCACGCGGTGATCTGCGACGACGACGTGGTCGCCGCCGGCGTCTACCAGGCCGCCGCCGAGCGGGGTCTGCGGGTGCCCGCCGACCTCTCCGTGGTCGGGATCGACAACGTCCCGGTGGCCGCGCTGCTCACTCCGCCGCTCACCACGGTCGACCTGCCCGGCGAGGAGCTGGGCCGGGCCGGGGTGGCGGCGCTCGCCGGACTGCTCCGGGGCGAGGCGGTCGCACCCGTGCCGCCGCTCGCCACCTCGCTGGTGCTGCGCTCCTCCACCGCCCCGGTGTCCCCGGAGCACTGACAGGTCTTCCCGGAGCACCGACGGGTCTTCTCGGAGCACCGACGGGTCTCCCTCGAGCACCGACACCGACACCGGCGGCCGCCGGGCTCCCGGCCCGTGGTCGCCGCTTCCCTGGTTCGTGCCGGACGGGCGCACGGGCGCACGGGCGGGGCGGACGGGCGCGCGGTTCCGGCGCGGTCCGGGGCGGGGACGACGAAGTGGCTGCGCCCGTCAGCCAGACCACCGGCCCGACGGGCGCAGCCACGTCCATGGGGATGCGGCGGGCGTCAGCCCACCGGCACCGGCTCGGCGGCGGGCAGCGGGTGCGCCCCGGCCGAGGTCCCGCCGACCGGGTGGAACCAGCGGCGGGCGCCGAACAGCAGCAGCCCGCCCAGACCGATCCCGCCGGCCGCGCAGAGCGCCACCGAACGCAGCGATCCCTCCGCGAGGTGGCCGGAGACCGCGTAGCCCAGCGAGTTCCCGGTCGCGAAGAGCGTGACCAGCCAGGCGAAGGCCTCCGTCACGGTGCCCTGCGGGGCCAGTTCGGCGACCAGCACGAAGGCCGCCGCCAGCAGCGGAGCCAGCGCGATCCCGGAGACGAAGGCGAGAGCGGCCATCGCGGCCGGTCCCGGGACCAGCACCAGCGGCAGGTAGCTGACGGCCATGCCGAGCGCCATCAGCCAGGTCCGGGTGGCCGTCGAGCTGCGCCACCGCACCGCGCCGTAGGCGAGCGCGCCGAGCAGACCGCCGAGCGCCGCGAGGGCCAGCAGGCTCCCGGCGCCACCGGGCAGGCCCTTCCCGTGCTGGGCCTCGGCGTAGGCGATGAACAGCACGTTCTGCGCGCCGACCGCCCAGCCGGCACCTGCCAGGCCGATCAGTAGCAGGACCAGGCCGGGGGAGCGGAGCGGCCCGAGCAGGCCGGCCGAGTGCGCGCGCGGCGGCGCCTGCCAGGCGCGGGCCGGTGCGGTGGTGGCGACCACCAGTGCCCCGGCCAGGCCGAGTCCGGCCGCCACCCAGAGCGCCGTGACCGGGCCCGCCGTGCCCGCGATGCCGGCCACCGCGAGCGGCCCGGCGACGTAGAGGATCTGCTGCGAGGCGGAGTCGAAGGCGTAGGCGGTGTCGAGCTGCTTCTCCTCGACGACGTCCGGCCAGAGCGAGCGCAGGCAGGGTTCGAGCGGGGGCATCGCCAGTCCGGCGACCGCCGCGCCGACGGTGGCGGCGAGCGCGGACGCCGGGGCCAGCGCCAGCAGGGCGTACCCGCCACCGGCGATCACCGCCGAGACGAGCAGGACCCGCGGCTGGCCGGTGCGGTCCACGATCCGGCCGAGCACCGGCCCGCCGATGGCCGCCGCGATCGCGTACGCGGCGGTGGCCAGCCCGATCCGGCTGTACGGCGCGCCGGCGTCGCGCAGCGCGAGGGCGATCACCAGGGCGGTCATGCCGGCCGGGAGGCGGCCGAGCAGGGTGCCGAAGAGCAGTCGGCCGACGTGCGGGGCGCGGAGCAGGGCGAGGTAGCCCATGGGCGGGATTCTCCGGTCTGGGCAGGGGGCGGGCGGGGATGCTCACCAAGTTATACGTATAACTGCTGAGCGGTCAATCGGGTCCGCCCGGAGCGTCCGCCGGGGGCCGTCGAGGCCCGTGGGTGTCGCGCCGGGATCCTTCGCGCCCGGAACTCAAACAACTACTTTGAACATCTCAAACCTTTACTGCTAACGTGTCGCCCATGACCACCTCAGACGCACGTTCGGCGCACGGCCTGGGCTCGCAGCCCGGTGCCGCCCGCGGGCGTCTGTCCGGTGCTGTGGACAGCCCGCGCCGTTGTCGCGCCATGAGCTGTATTCAGGCGGCACGCCCCTGATCGGGGCCGGTTCCCTTCCCGTCCGGCTCCCGCCCCGTGCCGCCTTTCCCGCCCCCCGACACACCGTCAGTCACGCCTCCCCCGGAGCCGCACCGTCATGTCCACAGCGCCCGAGGCGACCTCGTCGCCGTCCGTGCTCGCCAGTCTGCGTAATTCCAAGCTGGGCAAGACGCCCTTCTGGGCCCAGATCGTCGCCGGCCTCGTGCTCGGCGTCGCCCTCGGTTACCTGGCCCGCGCGGCCGACATCTCCTGGCTGGCCACCACCCTGGAGACCATCGGCCGGATCTTCGTCCAGCTGCTGAAGCTCGCCGTCCCGCCGCTGGTCTTCACCGCGATCCTGGTCAGCGTCGCCAACCTGCGGAACGTCACCAACGCCGCCCGGCTGGCCGTCCGCACCCTGCTCTGGTTCGCGATCACCTCGCTGATCGCGGTGGCCATCGGCCTCGGCCTCGGCCTGCTCACCAGCCCGGGCGAGGGCACCGACCTCAAGACCGAGGGCCTCAAGGCGCCGAAGTCCACCGGCAGCTGGATCGACTTCCTCACCGGGATCTTCCCGACCAACATCGTCACCGCCTTCACCGAGGTCGAGGTCCTGCAGATCGTCTTCCTGGCGATCGTCGCCGGTGCCGCGATCATCAAGCTCGGCGCCAAGGCCGAGCCGGTGCTCAAGCTCAGCGAGTCGGTGCTCGAGCTGATCCAGACCGCCCTCTGGTGGGTCATCCGGCTCTCGCCGATCGGCACCCTCGGTCTGATCGGCAAGTCCGTCGCCAAGTACGGCTGGGACCTGCTGGAGCCGTTCGCGACCCTGACCGTCGACGTCTACGTCGGTTGCGCGCTGGTGCTGTTCGGCGTGTACTCGCTGCTGCTGAAGTTCGCCGCCGGCCTCAACCCGGTCAACTTCTTCAAGGGCGCCTGGCCCGCCATCCAGCTGGCCTTCGTCTCCCGCTCCTCGGTCGGCACCCTGCCGGTCACCCGCCGGGTCACCGAGCGGCTCGGCGTCCCGGGCGAGTACGCCTCCTTCGCCGTCCCGTTCGGTGCCACCACCAAGATGGACGGCTGCGCCGCGATCTACCCCTCGCTGGCCGCGATCTTCGTCGCCCAGGTGTACGGCATCGACCTCGGCATCAAGGACTACCTGCTGATCGCCTTCGTCTCGGTGATCGGCTCGGCCGCCACCGCCGGTCTGACCGGTGCGATCGTGATGCTGACGCTGACCCTCTCCACCCTGGGCCTGCCGCTGGAGGGCGTCGGTCTGCTGCTGGCCATCGACCCGATCCTCGACATGATCCGCACCGCGACCAACGTCGCGGGCCAGGCCCTGGTGCCGGTCGTGGTCGCGGCCCGCGAGAAGACGCTCGACCTGGTCGCGTACAACAACCCGGCCGGTGACCTCTACGACGACGCCCCGGCCAAGGCCGCCGTTCCGGCCCAGGCCGGTGGCCAGGCTCCCGCGACGGTCTGACGTCCGCCCGCACGACGCGGCCCCCTCTCCCGTTCCACCGGGGAGAGGGGGCCGTTCGTCGTGCGCGCCCCGGGCGGCCTGCGGGGCTGCGGGCCTTCGGGGCCGCGGCGCGGCGTCCCGGGCCGGGCCGGGAAAAGGCAGGGGGCCCGCCGAAAGGCGGGCCCCCTTGGGTACTGCTGCTCTTGTGCTCACCGGGACGGCCTCGCGGCCGCCGGCGGACCCGACGGGTCCCGAGCGATCAGATCCTCATCGAGGATGATTCAGACAAGGGTGACGTTCTCCGCCTGCGGGCCCTTCGGACCCTGGGTGACGTCGAAGCTGACCGCCTGGTTCTCCTCCAGCGAGCGGAAACCGCTCGCGTTGATGGCGGAGTAGTGGACGAAGACGTCGGGGCCGCCGCCATCCTGGGCGATGAAGCCGAAGCCCTTCTCAGCGTTGAACCACTTGACGGTTCCCTGAGCCATGCCGTTCTCCTTGCGAGGGACGTGTCGGGGGCCACACCGTGTGGCGCCCGGTCCGCTGCGCTGATCGCCCTGCCTCCGGACGGGTCCGGAGTTTTCGATATTGCTGAAAAACTACAAAAAGCCTGCGGTTACATGCTCCGCAGGCTTCAAGTACTGCAAGGGGAATCAAACTGCAACTGAGGGCAACGCTAGCATGCGGCTGCTGTGACGACCAGGGGTGACTTGCGTGCTGGACACCGCGTGTCGTAAGGCGGTTGCGGTGATCGGCGCGGTGCGTCGCGGAAGGGTGGTGCGGGGCTTCCCGACCAGCAGGCATACCCTGCGGGGAGGCGCACGAACAGCAAGGGAGCGGCGCGGTGGCAGTACCGGACGAGGAAACACGGGAGGCCCGGGAGAACACCCCGGTCCGGCCCCGCGTGGGGCATATTCAGTTCCTGAACTGCGTACCCCTCTACTGGGGGCTGGCCAGGACCGGCAATCTGCTCGACCTGGACCTCACCAAGGACACCCCGGAGAAGCTCAGCGACCAGCTGGTCGCGGGGTCGCTGGACATCGGTCCGATCACCTGCGTGGAGTACCTGCGCCACGCGGACGAACTGCTCGTGCTCCCCGACATCGCGGTGGGCAGCGACGGCCCGGTGATGTCCTGCGTGATCGTCAGCAAGGTGCCGCTCGCCGAGCTGGACGGCCGGAAGGTCGCCCTCGGCTCCACCAGCCGGACCTCCGTCCGGCTCGCCCGCCTGCTGCTGGAGGAGCGGGAGGGCGTGCGGCCGGAGTACTACAGCTGCCCGCCGGACCTCGAGGCGATGCTCGCCGAGGCCGACGCCGCCGTGCTGATCGGTGACCCGGCGCTGCGCGCCTACCTGGGTCAGGCCGCCGACCGCGGCCTGACCGTGCACGACCTGGGCGAGATGTGGAAGGAGTGGACCGGGCTGCCGTTCGTCTTCGCCGTCTGGGCCGCCCGCCGCGACTTCGCCGAGCGCCGGCCCGAACTGACCGCGGCCGTCCACCGGGCCTTCCTGGAGTCCCGGGACCTCTCGCTGGTCGAGGCCCGCGAGGTGGCGACGCACGCGGCCCGCTGGGAGGCCTTCGACGCGGACGTGCTGGAGCGGTACTTCAGCGAGGCCCTGGACTTCTCGCTCGGCGAGCGGCAGTTGGCCGGGGTGGCCGAGTTCGCCCGGCGGGTCGCGCACGACAGCGGCTTCGCACCCGATGTGGCCGTCCGGCTGCTGGAGCCGGTGCCGCTGGAGCCGCTTCCGCCGCTGGATCCGGCGCTGCTGGAGCCCGCGCCGCTGGTGGTCTGAATCCGTTCCGGTCGCCCCTCCGCTTCCCCCCGGCGTCCTCCCGGCTTCCCCGCTCGCCTTCTGCCGGGACGGCGTTCCGCTCCGGGAGGAAGCGGGTTGCGGCGCGGCGTCCGCCCGCCGCCCGATAGCGTCTGCACGCGAGCGGGCCCCGGCGGCGGGCCGGGCGGGTGACGGGAGCGTGCGGGGGATGCAGGCACTGGGATCGGACGACCCGCGCCAGGTGGGCGCGTACCGGTTGCTGCGACGGCTCGGCGCGGGCGGTATGGGCCGGGTCTACCTCGGCCGGACGGCGGGCGGACGCACCGTGGCGGTCAAGGTGGTCCGCGGCGAGCTCGCCGAGGACGCCGAGTTCCGCGCCCGGTTCCGGCAGGAGGTGGCCGCCGCCCGCCGGGTCGGCGGGACGTGGACGGCTCCCGTCCTGGACGCCGACACCGAGGGCGCCCACCCCTGGGTGGCCACCGGCTACGTGGCCGGCCCCGCACTGGGCGGCGCCGTCCGGGAGTACGGGCCGCTGACCGACCCCGCCGTCCGGACCCTGGGCGCCGTCCTGGCCCAGGCGCTGGAGCACGTGCACGGGCTCGGCCTGGTGCACCGGGACGTCAAGCCGTCCAATGTGCTGCTCACCCTGGACGGCCCGCGGCTGATCGACTTCGGCATCGCCCGCGCCCTCGACGCGGCCACCGGGCTCACCCAGTCGGGATTCGTGGTCGGATCACCCGGCTTCATGTCCCCGGAGCAGGCGAACGGCCGCCCGGTCGGGCCGCCCGGTGACGTCTTCTCGCTCGGCGCGGTGCTCGCGTACGCGGCCACCGGGGTGCACCCGTTCGGCGAGGGGGTGAGCGCGGCCGTCCTGCTCTACCGCGTGGTGCACGAGGAGCCGGACCTGACCGGGCTGGCCCCCGGTCCGCTGCGCTCGATCGTGCTCGACTGCCTGGCCAAGGACCCGGCGGTCCGGCCGACGCCGCGGCGGCTGCGGGAACTGCTGGACCCCGACGGCTCGGCGGTCGGCCGGCTGGGGCAGGGCGGCGGCTGGCTCCCGCCGGCGTTGGCGGCCGCGGTCGGGCGCAGTGCGGTGCAGCTGCTGGACCTGGAGGGGGAGGAGGACGGCTCCGTCGGCGGGGCCGGGGCGGGAGCGGGGGCTGCCGCCGGGGGCTGGGGCGTGGCGGAACGGACGCCGACCTCGGTGACGGGTGGCGGCGGGGCGTCGGGCGGGACGTCGGGCGGGGCGTCCGGCGTGACGTCCGGCGGGGCGTCGGGCGGGGCGTCCGGCGTGACGTCCGGCGTGACGTCCGGCGGGGCGTCGGGATCTGGCGAGGCAGCGGGGTCTGTCGGGGCTTCCGGGGCTGCGGGGCCGCGGGTACTGCCGTCGGTGCCGCCGGTGCCGCCTCGACCCGGGGCCGAGGACGGCGCGCGGCGAGGGCGGGGCGTGGCGGTGCTGGTGGCCGCCGCGGTGCTGGTGGTGCTCGCGGGCGGGGGGTACGGGGCGTACCGGGCATGGGGACCGCAGGAGCCGGGCCCGACGGCACCGACGACAGCGACGGCGGCGGCGTCAGGCGGGAGCACGACGGGGGCGCAGACCGCGACGCCGGGTGCGACACCGTCCGGGGGAGGCGCCACGAGTGCGGCCACGGGCGGGGCCACGGGCGGGGCCACCCAGGCGCCGCCCTCGCCGGCGACGGCGGCGCCGTCGGGGTCGTCAGCGCCGTCGGGGCCGAACGTCGTGCCCGAGGCGTTCCTCGGTACCTGGCGCGGGGACATGACCACCCAGAAGGGGGTGCCCGCCGGTACCACCACCCTGGTCATCGGCCGGGCCGCGATCGGGCAGGAGGCCACCACCAGCCGCAACGAGCTGACCGGCCTGCTCTCGATCACCTGCGAGGGCGCCTGGACGCTCACCGCGGCCGAGCCGGAGAAGCTGGTCTTCACCTCCCGCCTCGTCCGCTCCTCGCTGCCCGGGGCGTGCACCGGCGGTTCCTACTCCGAGACGCTCACCCTGCAGAAGGACGGCACCGTCCGCTTCGGCTCCGCCGACTCCAGCGCCGGGAACCCGAGCGGGACGCTGCGGCGGACGGGCTGACGCAGGGCGTCGAGGGCCCTGGCGTAGGCTGATCCGGATGCGACCCGGTGCCGCGGCACGGAGTCGCCGCACGTCGTAGTACCCGGAGCGGTCGGCACCGCCGAACGGCCCGGAGCACGCGAACTACCGGTAGTACCGGATGTACCGGATGTACCCGAGAGAGAGAAGGCGGCAAGGTGTCCGAGCTCGCAGCGACCACCCTCGATGCGCCCAGCACCGACCTGCAGGCCGTCCTCGACCGGGCCGCCGGCGGTGGCCGGATCAGCCCGGAGGAGGCGCTGGAGCTCTACCGCTCGGCCCCTCTGCACGCGCTGGGCTCGGCGGCCGACACCGTGCGCCGCCGCCGCTACGCCGGTACCGAGCACATCGCGACGTACATCATCGAGCGCAACATCAACTACACCAACGTCTGCGTGACGGCGTGCAAGTTCTGCGCCTTCTACGTGCCGCCGAAGAGCGACAAGGGCTGGTCCCGCGACCTCGAGGAGATCCTGCGCCGCTGCGCGGAGACCGTCGAGCTGGGTGGCACCCAGATCATGTTCCAGGGCGGCCACCACCCGGACTACGGCGTCGAGTACTACGAGCGCGCCTTCTCGGCGATCAAGGCGGACTTCCCGCAGCTGGTGATCCACTCGCTGGGCGCCTCCGAGGTCGACCACATGGCCCGTATCTCCGGCGTCTCCATCGAGGAGGCCATCACCCGGATCCACCGGGCGGGCCTGGACTCCTTCGCCGGTGCCGGGGCCGAGCTGCTGCCCGAGCGCCCGCGCAAGGCGATCGCGCCGCTCAAGGAGTCGGGCGAGCGCTGGCTGGAGATCATGGAGGCCGCCCACAAGCTGGGTGTCGAGTCCACCTCCACCATGCTGATGGGCACCGGCGAGACCAACGCCGAGCGGATCGAGCACCTGCGGATGATCCGCGACGTGCAGGACCGCACCGGCGGCTTCCGCGCCTTCATCCCGTACACCTACCAGCCGCAGAACAACAAGCTCCAGGGGTCGACCCAGGCGACCGTCTTCGAGTACCTGCGGATGATCGCCATCGCCCGCCTGTTCCTCGACAACGTCGCCCACATCCAGGGGTCCTGGCTGACCACCGGCAAGGAGGCCGGCCAGCTGTCGCTGCACTACGGCGCGGACGACCTCGGCTCGGTCATGCTGGAGGAGAACGTGGTCTCGGCGGCCGGCGCCAAGCACCGCTCCAACCTCACCGAGCTGATCCACCTGATCCGGGCCGCCGACCGCGTCCCGGCCCAGCGCTCGACCACCTACCAGCACCTGCGGGTGCTGGACGACCCGGCCAACGACCCGGTCGACCCGCGGGTCGCCTCGCACATCGCCTCCACCGCGATCGAGGGCGGCACGGCCCACCCCGAGCTGAAGATCCTCGACAACCGCTGACCGCTGACCGCTGACCGCCGACTGCCACCGCTGACTGCTGCTGAGGCTCCCGCACCGCCGTGCTGACCCTGCACCGGGCCGCTCTCGTGCTGCCCGACCCGGCCGATCCCACCGCCCCGTCCCACGTCGACGGGGCGGTGCTGGTGCGCGACGGGCAGGTCGAGGCGGTCGGCCCGTACGCGGAACTGGCGGCGGCACTGCCGACGGCCCGGGTCCGTGACTGGGGCGACGCGCTGATCGCCCCCGGGCTTCGGCACCCGGACGGGCACCGGCTGCTGGAGCGGGCGTACCACCCGGACCCGCGTGAGGAGATCGGGGAGGCGCCGGTGCCGGACGGCCTGGCGGGGGAGGCGGACGAGGCGCGGTGCGGGGCGAGCGCGCGACGCGGGCTGCAGCGCATGCTCGGCTTCGGGGTGACGGCGGTGGCCGGGCCGTTCGAGCGTGCCTCGGTGCGGACGGCGGTGGCCCGTTCGGGGCTCGTCGTGCTGCCGGGGGCGGGTTCTGCGGGCGCGGTTGGGGCGGTGGGGGCGGCGGGCGCGGTGGGGGCGGCATGGTCGCTGGATCCGCTGGTGGGGCTGCCGTTCGCCGAGGCCGTGCACGGGCGGCTGACGGTGGGCGGGCGGGCGGACTTCGCGGTGTTCGCCGCGGGGGCGGACGGTCCGCGAGCCGGCGGGTGCCGCGCGGCGGTGCTCGGCGGGCGGCTGGTGTTCCGGCGGCGCTGAGCGCTGCCGACGTTCCGTCCACGTCCGCCGCACGTCCTCTTCGCGGCCTCTTCGCGGCTCCTCCGCGGCCTCTGCGCGGCTCCTCCGCGTCCTTGCTCCCGCCCCGGTCCACGGCCGGGCGCTCTCGTGGTGCGGGCCGGCTACTCGTCGGTAGGCGTTCGATTTACTTCGGTCGGACCGTACTCCCGTGCGGCACAGGGGACTTGCTTCGTATGCCGCCGAACTTGCGCTCCGTCCTGGTGGCCTGATTCCCCCTTCGCCGTGACCTGAGGGCCTGCCAGCGGATAGCATCCGGCTCAGCTCAGTCCGTACCCTCACCACACTTCGCCCGTTCTCCGCGGGCGGCGGGGCCCCGTCCCAGGCCCCGAACGCACGCCAGGACAGGAACCATGCGATCCGCGACCGTCCCCCCGCAGCGATCCCCGCGGTTGGGCCGTGGCTGGTACATCACCGCCGTGCTCAGCGCCGTGCTGGCCCTCGGGATGTGCCTGCTGGGGTGGCGTCAGGCCGAGCAGGCCGACCGGATCGGAGCCCACCCGGTGCGGGTCGAGGGTCTGGTGACCCAGCTTCCGGGCGGCGGCGGCTCCTACAGCACCGTCAGCTACCAGGCCGCGGGCCAGCACCACACCGCCACCGCGCTGCCGCTGGCCGACGGCGCCAAGGTCGGTGACGGGGTCTGCCTGGAACACGCGGCCGACGACCCGGGCGCGGTGCGGATCTGCGGCGACACCTATCCGCAGCCGGTCGGCGTCGGCCTGGCCCGGTTCAGCGTGCCGGTGGCCGTGCTGCTGTTCGTCGTCTGCATGCTGCGGATCCGTCGGCACCGGCGGGCAGTGGCCGTGCGGAGCGGGCAGAACCGGTTCGCCACCACGGTCGCCCTGGCGACCGGTGCGCTGGCCGACGGGATGCCCGCGATAACCCAGGGCAAGCGCTCGCGCCGTCGGCGACGCTCGGGCGGACGACGCGCTCTGCACTGAGGGTGCGCGGGTCGGCCGGTTCCGGAGGAGCCGGCTTGCGGAGGGGGGGTCGGGTTCCCGGGCAGGTCGGGTTCCGGTGCGTGTCGGGTTCCGAAGGGGGAGTCCGGTGCGGGCGCGGTCGGGATTCCGGGGGCGTGAGGGCGGATCCTGCGCGCCCTCCGAGCGCTTCGAGAGCGGGGCCACGGCGGGCCGATGGCGATCCCGGACCGTCCGTAAGGCGCCCCCTTGCCCGGATCGCCGGAGCCAGGGTGAACAATGGGGTGCGTGACCCGAGCCTCCCTGGACAAGCAGCCGCACGAAGTCGCCGCGATGTTCGACGACGTCGCGGCCAAGTACGACCGCACCAACGACGTGCTCTCGCTCGGCCAGGCCCGCGCCTGGCGCCGCGCGGTGGCCGAGGCGGTGGACGCCGGGCCGGGGGACGTCGTGCTCGACCTCGGGGCCGGCACCGGCACCTCCTCGCTCCCCTTCGCGGAGGCCGGGGCCAAGGTCGTCCCGTGCGACTTCTCGGTCGGCATGCTCGCCGAAGGCAAGCGCCGCCACCCCGAGCTGGCGCTGACGGCCGGGGACGCCACCCGGCTGCCGTTCGCCGACGACACCTTCGACTCGGTGACGATCTCGTTCGCGCTGCGCAACGTCCACGACACCGGGGCCGCGCTCAGCGAGATGCACCGGGTCACCAAGCCCGGCGGCAAGCTGGTCATCTGCGAGTTCTCCACGCCGACCTGGACGCCGTTCCGGACCGTCTACACCGAGTACCTGATGCGCGCGCTGCCCCCGGTCGCCACCGCGGTGAGCAGCAACCCGGACGCCTACGTCTACCTCGCCGAGTCGATCCGGGAGTGGCCCGACCAGCCCGCGCTGGCCGCCCGGCTCCAGGAGGCCGGCTGGTCCAAGGTGGCCTGGCGCAACCTGACCGGCGGGATCGTCGCTCTGCACCGGGCCCACAAGGTCTGATCGGTCGCCGGTCGCTGCTCCCCGGTTTCCGGTCGGCCGGGCCCGCCGGCACCGCCGCCCGGACCGGTCGAAGCGCCGTCCGCAGCTCATAGACTCGTCCAAGCCCAGCCGCGCCGGCCCCCGCCGGCCGGTCGACCCCCAGCAGGAGTGTGCCCACCGTGTCCGAGACCGCCGTTGACCTGAGCGCAGGCGTTGTGGAGAGCACCGCGGACGTCATCGTGGTCGGCGCGGGCCCGGCCGGCGCCACCACCGCGTACTACCTCGCGCAGGCCGGTCTGGACGTGCTGCTGCTGGAGAAGACCAGCTTCCCCCGGGAGAAGGTCTGCGGCGACGGCCTGACCCCGCGGGCCACCAAGCAGCTGGTGGACATGGGCATCGACGTGTCGACCGAGAACGGCTGGCTGCACAACAAGGGGCTCCGGATCATCGGCGGCGGGATCCGGCTGGAGCTGGACTGGCCCGAGCTGTCGGCCTTCCCGGACTACGGTCTGGTCCGCAAGCGCGCCGACTTCGACGAGCTGCTCGCCCGTCAGGCGGAGAAGGCCGGAGCCAGGCTCTACGAGCGCTGCAACGTCAGCGGCCCGGTGCTGGACGAGCGGACCGGCCGGATCGTCGGTGTCGCCGCCAAGCTCGGCGACGAGAAGCGGCCGGTGACCTTCCGGGCCCCGCTGGTCGTGGCGGCCGACGGCAACTCCACCCGGCTCTCGCTCGCCATGGGTCTGCACCGCCGTGAGGACCGCCCGATGGGTGTCGCCTACCGCACCTACTTCACCTCGCCGCGCCACGACGACGACTACCTCGAGTCCTGGCTGGAGCTGTGGGACACCCGGGCCGGGGAGCGGAAGCTGCTGCCCGGTTACGGCTGGGTCTTCGGCATGGGCGACGGCACCTCCAACGTCGGTCTCGGCATTCTCAACTCCTCGCCCGCCTTCGGTGAGCTCGACTGGCGCGAGGTCCTCAAGGCCTGGTGCGCGAGCATGCCGGAGGAGTGGGGCTACACCCCCGAGAACATGACCGACCCGATCCGGGGTGCGGCGCTGCCGATGGCCTTCAACCGGCAGCCGCACTACACCCGCGGCCTGCTGCTGGTCGGCGACGCCGGCGGCATGGTCAACCCGTTCAACGGCGAGGGCATCGCCTACGCGATGGAATCCGGTCAGATCGCCGCCGGGGTGATCGTCCAGGCCCATGCCCGGGTGACCGAGTCCGGCCGGGAGCGCGCGCTCCAGGCCTACCCGCGGATCCTCAAGGACGTCTACGGCGGCTACTACACGCTGGGTCGCGCCTTCGTGAAGCTCATCGGCAACCCGAAGGTCATGCAGCTCGCGACCCAGCGCGGGCTGACCCACCCGATGCTGATGAAGTTCGTCCTCAAGCTCCTTGCCAACCTCACCGACCCGCAGGGCGGCGACGCGATGGACCGCGTCATCAACGGCCTGGCCAAGGTCGCGCCCAACGCCTGACCGGCACGGCCCGGGCCCTTCCGGGTCCGTCCCGGGTCCGTCCTCGTCCGTCCTGGGCGCGCCCCGGGCCTGCCCGGGGCGTGGCCCCAGGCTGTCCGGCGGCCGGCGGGCAGCTTCCGGGCGGCTTATGGGCGGCGGTGGGAGGTCTGGTCCGTCCTGGGGCCTACGGCCCGCGGCGGCTGGCCGCGGAACGGTTCTCGACGTACGCGAGACGGTCGGCGAAGACCTGGGAGGCGTCGGGGGTGAGCGTGCGGAGGGCGACCAGCGCGGAGAAGACCACGTCGCAGAGCTCGTGCTGGACGTCCTCCCAGGTGTGGGTCACGCCCTTGCGCGGATTCTGACCGGTCGCACCGATCACGGCGGCGCTGACCTCGCCCACCTCTTCGGAGAGCTTGAGGATCCGCGCCAGCCGCTCCTCCTGCGGGGGGAGCGGGCTCTCCTCGTCCAGCCAGGCGACCATGTGGTCGACGCTTTCCCAGATCCTGCTGTCCATCGGCACCATCGGCACGGCTCCCGTACGGCTCGCGGTCGTGCTGACCACCGTACGGGAGCCCGAAGGACCCCGAGGGTGGCTCAGCGGGTGGAGATCTTCACATTGCGGATGTTCACGGGCAGGGTCGGGAAACCGTCGCCGGGGTTGTTCTGGTCGTCCTCCCCGCCGGCGGCGATCTTCTGCAGGACGTCCAGGCCCGCGGTGATCCGGCCGAAGGGCGTGTAGGCGGGGGAGAGCTTGGTGTCCTTCCAGACGAAGAAGAACTGGCTGCCGTTGGTGTTGGGGCCCGCGTTCGCCATCGCGACCGTGCCGGCGGGGTAGGTCGCGCCCTCCAGGTTCTCGTCCGGGAAGGAGTAGCCGGGGCCGCCGCTGCCGGTGCCCGTTGGGTCGCCGCACTGCAGGACGAAGATCCGCTGGGTGGTCAGCCGGTGGCAGTGACTGCGGTCGAAGTAGTCGCGCTCGGCGAGGAAGCGGAAGGAGAAGGTCGTGCAGGGCGCCTTGTCGGTGAGGGCCTGGAAGGTGATCGCCCCCTGCGAGGTCTTCAGGGTCGCGCTGTAGGGCTTGGCGGCCTTCCTGGCGTCGAAGACCGGGATGCCCTTGAAGTTGTCGGCGGGAACCGCCGGGCTGTAGGTGCAGGTGGTGCCGGCCGCGCCGGTCCCGGCCCCGGTCGACGGGGTGTCCGCGACGGCGGTGCCGGTGCTCACCACGATCGGCAGAACGGTGGCTGCGGCGATCAACGCCCAGTGCTTCCGGGTCACTTGGCTGGCCTTCCGGTCCGTGGGGGGCAACTGCATTGTCATGGCGACATCATCCATGCCGGGGTGGAGATCCGGTAGGGGTCGGTGGGAAGGGTTCGGTGGGCGGGGTTCGACAGACAGGCTGCGGCGGGAGCGACGTGACGGGTGCGGGGCGAAAACCGTTGATCGGGAACGCTTCGGTGCGCGAGGATGACGCTCGCCTGCTCAACTCCGGGATCCGTCCGACGACGTGCGCGACTCTCGCTTGTCGCTTCCGTTCGTCCTGAGAGGGTCCCGCCCATGCGCGCATCGTCGTCCGTCCTTCTGCGTGATCTTCCGGTACTTCTGGTCGCGGTGGTGTGGGGGTCGAGCTTCCTGGCCGTGCAGCGCGTGGCCGAGCCCGACACGGTGGTGGCGATGCTGGCCCTGCGGTTCGGTCTGGTCCTGCCCGTGCTCGGGCTGTTCGCCTGGCGGGCGCTGCGGCGGCTGAGTCGTGCCGAGTGGCTGGGCGGGGCCGCCCTTGGGCTGGTGCTCGGTGCGATCTTCCTCCTGGAGACCTTCGGTGCGGTGCACACATCGGCGACCAATGCGGGTCTGATCATCAGCCTGACGATCGTGTTCACCCCGCTCGCGGAGAGCGCACTCGCCCGGACGCCGTTGCCGCGCCCCTTCCTCGCGGCAGCCGGTCTGGCGGTGGTGGGCATCGCGCTGCTGACCGGCGACGGTGGGCTGCGGGCCCCGTCGGCCGGGGACCTGCTGGTGCTGGGTGCCGCCGTTGTGCGGACGGTCAATGTGCTGGCCACCGCCCGCGTCCGGGCGATCCGGGAGACCGACACGCTGGCCGTCACCTGGGTCCAACTGGCCACCGCGACGCTGGTGTTCGCCGCTGTCGCACCGTTTGTCGGTCCGCTGCCCTGGACGGTCGCGGCCACCTACGGGGCGGCGCAGTGGGGCTGGCTGCTCCATCTGACGCTGCTCTGCACGCTGTTCGCGTTCTTCGTGCAGATGTGGGCCGTCCGCACCACCTCGCCCTCCCGGGTCAGCCTGCTGCTGGGCACCGAACCGCTGTGGGCGGCGGTGTTCGGCATCACCCTGGCGGGTAACCACCTCGGACCGCTCGCCCTGCTGGGCGGTGCCCTCGTCCTGGTCGGCACCGAGTGGGGCCGCCGGACCGCCTCGGCACCGCGCCGGGAGGCCGATCCGGTGGAGCCGGTGTCCGTCCCGGTGTGACCGCGGGCCGGGCCTCCGGTACGGGCGGTCCTGATTCCGGCCGCCGTCGGCCCGGTCACCGCCGCCGCCCCAGGGTGCGGCGGGCGTAGGCGAAGGTGACCGCGGCGACCAGCGGACCCCAGGCGACCATGGGCAGGTAGCAGAGGGTCATGATCACTGCGGCGAGGCCCTGGGGCGCCTCGGGATCGCTCAACTGCTCGGCCCAGCCGCCGAACAGCGCGCCCGTCCCGAGGCAGGTCAGTACGGTCGAGCCGATCGCGGCGGGAACGATCGCGGCGAGCGGCCGGACGGTCCGGCCGCCGATCAGCGGGATCCAGGACGGGACCACCTCGCCCCAGGGCCGGACCAGTCCCAGGGTGAGGAAGGCCACGAACTCGGCCAGTCCGCTCAGCGCGACGAGGTACGCGGTGCCCCAGCCGGGGGTGTTGTTCTGGAACACCGCGGCCAGCTCGCCGCTGAAGCCGACCGGGACGCCGACGCCGAGGGCGAGCCGCCAGAGCCCGGACGGCACGGTGGTCCAGACGGTGGCCCTGGCGGCCAGCTCGGCCCAGCGGGGGGTGCCGTCCGGACGGTCGGCGCGCTTCCGGGCGGCCCGGGGGCCGGCGGCGGTGGCCGGACCGACCTCAACGCCTGTGACGGGTGCGGCGGGTGCGACGGACGCGGTGCTGGACATGGTGGCCGACTCCTTCCCGGCCGGCCCTCGTGGCCGGTCCGACGGGATCAAGACTGGCCGTCCGACCGGGCCCGCGGTCAGTGCCGATCGGGCTGTTCTGGCTGCTCGAATCAGGTGCGGATATGTGCCGATCGGCAGAGGCGGGGACCTCCGACGATCCGTAGGCTGCTCGCAGGAAGGAGGCGATGATGAGTCAGATGCTGGCGTTGGCAGCCCCGGCTGCGGTTCTCTGCGGGTGGTTCCTTCGTTCCCGGTTCGGGATCGCGACGGTGTGCCTGGCAGCCGCCGTGGTGTCGATCGGGGCCACGTTCGGTGCCTGGGCGGCCGGCCGCTGGGCCGAGTCCGAGCGCTGGACGGGTCTGGTCGGCATGCTCGAACTCGCCTCCCTGCTGGCACTGGTGGTCCTGACGCTGCGAGCCGATGGCGGTCGGCGCGGAGCCGTCGCGGTCTGGACGATCGGCGGCGCGGTCGCGCTCTGGCCGTCCCGTTTCCAGGACGCGGCCGGCGCGGTGGGTGCGCTGACCCTCTTCGGCTTCGGCTCGGCCCTCACGCTGCCGCCCGTCCTGATCGGGCTCTACCTGCGCGGGCTGGACGAGGGGCGACGGCGCTCGGTGGCCGCGGCCAGGCGTGCCCAGCGACTCGAACTCGCGCACGATCTGCACGACTTCGTCGCTCACGACGTCAGCGGCATGGTCGCCCAGGCGCAGGCGGGCACAGTACTGGCGGCCTTCGACCCGGTTCGGGCAGCGGCTCTGTTCGAGCGGATAGAGCAGGCCGGGTTGCAGGCCCTGGCCTCGCTCGACCGGACGGTCCACCTGCTCCGCAGTGAGGACGGGGACGGTCCGGAGCGTGCCCCGCAGCCCGGCCTGGCCGAACTGGCCGAGCTCACCGCGCGGTTCACCGGCTCGGGTGATGTGGTGGCGCGACTGGACGCTCCGGCCGAGGAGCCGACGGTCCCCCGGGAGGTGGCGGCCACCGCGTACCGGATCGTGGTCGAGGCCCTGACCAATGTGCGGCGGCATGCTCCCGCCGCCCGCGTGGTCGACGTACGGGTGCGGAGCGAGGGGCGGCGGTTGACAGTACGGGTCCGGGACGACGGTGGTGGGGCCGTATCGCCGTCCGGGTCGAGGCGGGGCGGGGGCGGCAGTGGACTGGCAGGTCTGTCCGCCCGGGTGGAGGCGCTGGGGGGCACGCTGAGCGCCGGCCGCGAGGGCAACGGTTGGCAGGTGGTGGTCACCATGCCCTTGAAGATCGGTTAGCGGCTCCGGGGTTAAGGGAGACCCGCACCGCTTCGAGGCGGGAGCGGGACCACCGCGACGGCGGAATCGACAGGCGGAACGGGAGCGGCAGGCGCGGCACAGACGCCCTGCCGGGGAACGGAAGGAGGATCGGCCGATGAGCATCCGGGTGCTCCTTGCCGACGACGACGAGGCGATCCGCAGCGCGTACCGGATCATTCTCGACGCGCAGCCCGACATCGAGGTGGTCGACGCGGCCGCGGACGGCGAAGTGGCCGTCGCCCTGGCCGAGCGGCTGCGTCCGGACGTGATCCTCGCCGATATCCGGATGCCGAGGCTGGACGGCCTGGAGCTGACCCGGCGGCTGGGCGGGAAGTTCCGGGTGGTCGTGGTGACCACCTTCGATCTGGACGAGTACGTGCACGAGGCGCTTCGCGCCGGGGCGGCGGGCTTTCTGCTCAAGCG
Organism: Kitasatospora sp. NPDC089913; assembly: GCF_044748625.1. Taxonomy (NCBI): domain Bacteria; kingdom Bacillati; phylum Actinomycetota; class Actinomycetes; order Kitasatosporales; family Streptomycetaceae; genus Kitasatospora; species Kitasatospora sp. NPDC089913. Next base: position 357,203 of record NZ_JBIVGI010000006.1, read on the forward strand.
ATCGGGGCCCGCGCTGCTCGCGGAGGCGGTCCGGTCCGCCGTGGCGGGGGACGCGTTGATCAGCCCGCAGATCACCGTCCGCCTGCTCCGCCAACTCTCCGGCGGCGGTAGCGGGCACGGATTCGGAGGAAGCACCGGAGGACTCACCGGAGGCAGCGCCACCGGCGGTGCCGCCGGTCAGGGGCAGCGGCGACCCCTGGGCGGGCGGATCGCGGAGAGCGAGCGGATCGGCCCGGTCGAGGAACTCACCGCACGTGAGAAGGAGATCGCGCGGCTCGTCGCGGACGGTGCCACCAATGGCGAGATCGCGGAGCAACTGTTCATCAGCGCCGGCACGGTGAAGAACCACCTGGCCTCGGTCCAACGGAAGCTCGGCGCGCGCAATCGGGTCGGCATCGCCGCATGGGCCTGGGAGAGCGGAGCCTGAGCCGCTCCGACCCGGCGGGGTACTGCCCGGACGTACCCCGCCCCACCCCTGGCAGTCGACCCTACCCACGGCCGGACCGAGGCACCGTGGCCCACCGCCGGGGCGTACCCCCGACTCACCGCCGAGAGGCGCCCCGGCCAGCTGCCGGGAGACGCTCCGGCCTGCGCTCGGCGTGCTTGTGAACGAAGGGTCAAGCGGGCGTTCGCGGTACCGCCACCCCTGAGGGTGAGCCGCTATAACACGTCAACATGACGCCCGGAAATTTGCCTTCCGCTAGACGAAGTTGATATAGGACTACACCCCTGACCAGCCGCTTCGCAGATAAATGCGACTGCTTGTGACCATTTGACTTCTTTGCGTTGACAACTCTCGTCATGCTCACCTTCATCACGATTCACAAGGTGGCGGAGATCACAAAGATCGTCTTGAACTGCGTGTCGCAGATCACAAGCCGACGGGCATAGGATGCGCTCGTTCCAGGCTTTGTGAACTGCCTCACATGGGGTGGATCCCGGGAACTGGAACGCCGGGTTCACCGCAGTGTGACCCGACGGTTCCGATCTGCAGTCAAGGACGACTGGACGGAGGGAGCGGGGGCTATGAATGCCTACGCGCCGATCCTCGTACTCGGTGCCATCGCGGCGGCGTTCGCGGTCGGCTCCGTCGTGATGGCCTCACTGACCGGGCCCAAGCGGTACAACCGGGCCAAGTTGGAGGCGTACGAGTGCGGCATCGAGCCGACCCCGCAGCCCGTGGGCGGCGGTCGGTTCCCGATCAAGTACTACCTGACGGCGATGCTCTTCATCGTCTTCGACATCGAGATCGTCTTTCTCTATCCGTGGGCGGTGAGTTTCGACGCCCTGGGGATCTTCGGACTGGTCGAGATGCTCCTGTTCATCGCCACTGTCTTCGTCGCGTACGCCTACGTCTGGCGTCGCGGCGGCCTGGAGTGGGACTGAGTCGGGGGAGGGGCCGGAGACCGGGCCTCCGTCGGACCTTGTGAACGGGCGGACAAGCCCGAGCGGGCGCAGGCCCGGGCGGACGGACAGGCCCGAACGAGCGGACAGGCCCGAACGGGTGGGCGAACCACAGGACTTGAGGGCATTGAGAGGGATCTGATGGGAATCGAGGAGAAGCTGCCGAGCGGCTTTCTGCTCACGACCGTGGAGACAGCGGCCGGCTGGGTACGCAAGGCGTCGCTCTTCCCGGCCACCTTCGGGCTGGCCTGCTGCGCGATCGAGATGATGACCACCGGTGCGGGCCGCTACGACCTGGCGCGCTTCGGCATGGAGGTGTTCCGGGGCTCGCCCCGGCAGGCCGATCTGATGATCGTGGCGGGCCGGGTGAGCCAGAAGATGGCCCCGGTGCTGCGCCAGGTCTACGACCAGATGGCCAACCCGAAGTGGGTCATCTCGATGGGCGTCTGCGCCTCCTCGGGCGGGATGTTCAACAACTACGCGATCGTGCAGGGCGTCGACCACATCGTCCCGGTGGACATCTACCTGCCCGGCTGCCCGCCGCGTCCGGAGATGCTGATGGACGCGATCCTGAAGCTGCACGACAAGATCCAGCACGAGCCGCTCGGCGTGAACAAGCGCCGTGCCGAGGAGCTGGGCGAGGCGCTCGCGCTGCAGGCCACCCCGGTGAGCGAGATGCGGGGGCTGCTGCGATGAACGACCAGGTACCCGAGACCCGCCGCGAGCAGCCGCACCGCGAGATCCCGGTCGAGGTGGTCGGCCGTCGGCAGGGCATGTTCGGTGCCCAGGGCAGCGGCGACACCTCCGGCTTCGGCGGCCTGGTCGCCCCGGTCGTCCTGCCGGGAGCCACCGAGCGCCCGTACGGCGGCTGGTTCGACGAGGTCGCCGACGAGTTGGAGGGCGCCCTGGAGGAACAGGGCCTCGACCCGGCCGAGGTGATCGAGAAGACCGTCGTCGACCGCGCCGAGCTCACCTTCCGGATCGCCCGCGAGCACCTCCTCCGCACCGCGCGCACCCTGCGCGACGATCCGGCACTGCGGTTCGAGCTCTGCCTCGGCGTGAGCGGCGTGCACTACCCGGGCGACAAGGGCCGGGAACTGCACGCGGTCTACCACCTGCGCTCGATCACCCACGGCCGGCTGATCCGGCTGGAGGTCACCGCGCCGGACGCGGATCCGCGCATCCCGTCCGTGGTGAGCGTCTATCCCACCAACGACTGGCACGAGCGCGAGGCCTACGACTTCTTCGGCCTGGTCTTCGAGGGGCACCCGGCCCTCACCCGGATCATGATGCCGGACGACTGGCTGGGACACCCGCAGCGCAAGGACTACCCGCTCGGCGGCATCCCCGTCGAGTACAAGGGCGCCCAGATCCCGGCGCCCGACCAGCGGAGGTCGTACAGCTGATGAGCACCCAGCACTACGAGGAGACGAACCAGGGCGGCGCGGCCGAGGCGGGCGCTCGGGAAACCACTGAGGGCCGGGTCTTCACGGTCACCGGCGGCGACTGGGGCGAGGTGGTCGACGCCGTCGCCCGGGCCGACGACGAGCGCATCATCGTCAACATGGGCCCCCAGCACCCCTCCACCCACGGGGTGCTCCGGCTGATCCTGGAGATCGACGGCGAGACGGTGACCGAGGCCCGCTGCGGCATCGGCTACCTCCACACCGGCATCGAGAAGAACATGGAGTTCCGCAGCTGGGTCCAGGGCACCACCTTCGTGACCCGCATGGACTACCTGACCCCGCTGTTCAACGAGACCGCCTACTGCCTGGCGGTCGAGAAGCTGCTCGGCATCACCGACGACATCCCGGAACGGGCCGATGTCATCCGGGTGCTGATGATGGAGCTCAACCGGATCTCGTCCCACCTGGTCTGCCTGGCCACCGGCGGTATGGAGATCGGCTCCACCACCCTGATGATCTACGGCTTCCGCGACCGCGAGCTGATCCTGGACGTCTTCGAGCTGGTCACCGGCCTGCGGATGAACCACGCCTACGTCCGCCCGGGCGGCCTCGCCCAGGACCTCCCGCCCGGCGCGGTCGACCAGATCCGCGAGGCCGTGAAGACCATCCGCTCCCGGATGCACGAGTACGACAAACTCGCGACCGGCAACCCGGTGTTCAAGGCCCGCCTGGTCGACGTGGGCTTCCTCGACCTGCCCGGCTGCCTCGCCCTCGGTGCCACCGGTCCGATCCTGCGTGCCACCGGCCTGCCGCACGACCTGCGCAAGACCGACCCGTACTGCGGCTACGAGAACTACGACTTCGAGGTCGCGGTCGCGGACGGCGCCGACTCCTACGGCCGCTTCCTGATCCGGCTGGAGGAGATGAAGCAGTCGCTGCGGATCGTCGAGCAGTGCCTGGACCGGCTGCGCCCCGGTCCGGTCATGGTGGCGGACAAGAAGATCGCCTGGCCGGCCCAACTCGCGGTCGGCCCGGACGGCATGGGCAACTCCCTGGACCACATCCGGAAGATCATGGGCACCTCGATGGAGGCCCTGATCCACCACTTCAAGCTGGTCACGGAGGGCTTCCGGGTCCCGGTCGGCCAGGCCTACGCGGCGGTCGAGTCGCCCAAGGGCGAGCTGGGCGTGCACGTGGTCAGCGACGGCGGGACCCGCCCTTACCGGGTCCACTTCCGGGACCCGTCGTTCACCAATCTGCAGACGATGGCGGCGATGTGCGAGGGCGGCCAGGTGGCCGACGTCATCGTCTCGGTGGCCGGGATCGACCCGGTGATGGGAGGCGTGGACCGGTGACAGACGTCCAACTGGGGATGCCGGCGCTGCCGGCCAGGCCGTACCCCGAGGAGGTGCACGCCCGGCTGGCCGCCGACGCCGCCGAGCTGATCGGCCGCTACCCGGTGGCCCGGTCCGCGCTGCTGCCGCTGCTGCACCTGGTGCAGGCCGAGGAGGGCTTCGTCAGCCCGACCGGCATCCGGTTCTGCGCGGAGCAACTGGAGCTCACCACCGCCGAGGTCACCGCCGTCGCCACGTTCTACACCATGTACCGGCGCCGGCCCGCGGGCGAATACCACGTCGGGGTCTGCACCAACACCCTGTGCGCGGTGCTCGGCGGCGACCAGATCTTCGCCGAGCTCCAGGAGCACCTCGGGATCGCGAACAACGAGACCACCGAGGACGGCCGGATCTCGATCGAGCACATCGAGTGCAACGCCGCCTGCGACTACGCGCCGGTGGTGATGGTCAACTGGGAGTTCTTCGACAACCAGACGCCGGAGAGCGCCAAGCTGCTGGTCGACGACCTGCGCGCGGGCCGCGAGGCCGTCCCCACCCGGGGCGCCCGGCTCTGCTCCTTCAAGGACTCCGCGCGGATCCTGGCCGGCTTCCCCGACGAGCGCCCCGGCGCCGTCGACGAGTCGGGCGCCGGCGGCGCTGCCTCGCTGGCCGGTCTGCGGCTGGCCCGCGGCGAGGCACTGCCCGGCACCGGCGGCACCCGCGTCGTCTCCCCCCGCCACGAGGGCGCGCGCCACGAGGGCGGGTCCGCCGAGGGCACCGGCCAGGAAGGGACGGAAGCGTGATGACCTCCGCCGAGCCGGCCGAGAAGCTGCTCACTCCCGTGCTGTCGGCGTTCTGGGACGACAACCGCCCCTGGACGCTCGCCACCTACCGCCGCCACGCCGGCTACGAGGGCCTCGAGGCCGCCCTCGCGATGCCCCCGGACGACGTGATCGCCCTGGTCAAGGACTCCGGTCTGCGCGGTCGCGGCGGCGCCGGCTTCCCCACCGGTCTGAAGTGGCAGTTCATCCCGCAGAACGACGGCAAGCCGCACTACCTGGTGGTCAACGCGGACGAGTCCGAGCCGGGTACCTGCAAGGACATCCCGCTGCTGTTCGCCAACCCGCACTCGCTGATCGAGGGCATGATCATCGCGTCCTACGCGATCCGCTGCGACCACGCCTTCATCTACCTGCGCGGCGAGGTCGTCCCGGTGCTGCGCCGGCTCCAGGCCGCCGTCGCCGAGGCCTACCAGGCCGGGCTGCTCGGCCGGAACATCCTCGGTTCCGGACTCGACCTCGACATCACCGTCCATGCCGGCGCCGGCGCCTACATCTGCGGCGAGGAGACGGCGCTGCTGGACTCGCTGGAGGGACGCCGGGGCCAGCCCAGGCTGCGCCCGCCGTTCCCGGCCATCGCGGGCCTCTACGCCTGCCCGACCGTGGTGAACAACGTCGAGTCGATCGCCTCGGTGCCGCCGATCCTGGCCCGCGGCAAGGAGTGGTTCAAGGGCCTGGGCACCGAGAAGTCCCCCGGCTTCACGCTCTACTCGCTCTCCGGCCACGTCACCAACCCCGGCCAGTACGAGGCCCCGCTCGGCATCACCCTGCGCCAGCTGCTCGACATCAGCGGCGGCATCCGGGCCGGCCACCAGCTCAAGTTCTGGACCCCGGGCGGCTCATCCACCCCGATGTTCACCGCCGAGCACCTCGATGTCCCGCTGGACTACGAGGGCGTCGGCGCGGCCGGCTCGATGCTCGGCACCAAGGCCCTGCAGATCTTCGACGAGACGACCTGCGTGGTCCGCGCCGTCACCCGCTGGACCGAGTTCTACGCCCACGAGTCCTGCGGCAAGTGCACCCCCTGCCGCGAGGGCACCTACTGGCTGGTCCAGCTGCTCAAGCGGATCGAGGCCGGCCAGGGCGTCGAGGGCGACCTGGAGAAGCTCCTCGACATCGCCGACAACATCAACGGCAAGTCCTTCTGCGCCCTGGGCGACGGCGCGGCCAGCCCGATCGTCTCCTCGCTCCAGTACTTCCGGGCCGAGTACGAGCAGCACCTCTCCGAGCGTCGCTGCCCGTTCGACCCGGCCGCCTCCACCGTCTGGGCCGACGGCCCCCGCCCCGGCCACCAGTCCGCCACCGAAAGGGAGGTGCACGCGTGACGATCACAGAGCCATCCACCTCCACGGGCGACAAGGCCGCGGTAGAGCTGGTCACGCTCACCATCGACGGCGTCGAAGTGCAGGTCCCCAAGGGGACCCTGGTGATCAGGGCCGCCGAGCAGATCGGCACCCAGATCCCGCGCTTCTGCGACCACCCGCTGCTCGACCCGGCCGGCGCCTGCCGGCAGTGCATCGTCGAGATCGAGGGCCAGCGCAAGCCGGTCGCCTCCTGCACCATTCCGGTCGCCGAGGGCATGGTGGTGCGCACCCACCTCAGCTCGCCGGTCGCCGAGAAGGCCCAGCGCGGTGTGATGGAGCTGCTGCTGATCAACCACCCGCTGGACTGCCCGGTCTGCGACAAGGGCGGCGAGTGCCCGCTGCAGAACCAGGCGATGTCCACCGGTGACACCGACTCCCGCTTCGAGGGCATGAAGCGCACCTACGAGAAGCCGGTGCCGATCAGCAGCCAGGTGCTGCTGGACCGCGAGCGCTGCGTGCTCTGCGCCCGCTGCACCCGGTTCTCCCAGCAGATCGCCGGAGACCCGTTCATCGACCTGGTCGAGCGCGGGGCCCTCCAGCAGGTCGGCACCGGGGAGGGCGACGACTTCGAGTCGTACTTCTCCGGCAACACCATCCAGATCTGCCCGGTCGGCGCCCTCACCTCGGCGGCTTATCGTTTCCGCTCCCGCCCGTTCGACCTGACCTCCTCACCGAGCGTCTGCGAGCACTGCTCCGCCGGCTGCGCCCAGCGCACCGACCACCGCCGTGGCAAGGTGCTGCGCCGGCTGGCCGGCGAGGACCCGGCGGTCAACGAGGAGTGGAACTGCGACAAGGGCCGGTTCGCCTTCCGCTACGCCCAGCAGCGGGACCGGATCACCACCCCGCTGGTCCGGCGGGACGGCGAACTCGTCGCCGCGTCCTGGCCGGAGGCGCTGGCCCGGGCGGCCGAGGGGCTGCGCGAGGCCCGCACCGGCGTGCTCACCGGCGGCCGGGTCACGGTCGAGGACGCCTACGCGTACGCCAAGTTCGCCCGGGTCGTGCTCGACACCAACGACGTGGACTTCCGGGCCCGCCCGCACAGCGGCGAGGAGGCGGAGTTCCTGGCCGCCGAGGTCGCGGGGCAGGGCGTGGACATCGGCGGCAGCGCCCCCCTCGACTACGAGGCACTGGAGGCCGCCCCGGCGGTCCTGCTGGTGGCGCTGGAGCCCGAGGAGGAATCGCCGATCGTCTTCCTGCGGCTGCGCAAGGCCAACCGCAGCAGCGGTCTCGCGGTCTTCTCGATCGCCGCGCACGCCTCCCGGGGCCTGGCCAAGCTGCACGGGTCGCTGCTGCCGGCCGCCCCGGGCACCGAGGCCGAGTGGCTGGCCGCGCTCGCCGACGGCGAGCCGCTCACCGACGACGCCGGCCGCGCCGCCGAGCTGCTCCGCACCCCCGGAGCGGTGATCCTGGTCGGCGAGCGGGCGGCCACCGCCCCCGGCGCCCTGTCGGCCGTGCTGCGGCTGGCCCACGCCACCGGTGCCCGGCCGGCCTGGATCCCCCGGAGGGCCGGCGAGCGCGGAGCGGTCGAGGCGGGCGTCCTGCCCGGCCTGCTGCCCGGCGGCCGTCCGGTCAACATCCCGGCCGCCCGGGCCGAGGCCGCCGCGGCCTGGGGCGTGGCCGAACTCCCGGCCCGGCCCGGCCGGGACACCGAGGACATCCTTTCCGCGGCCCTCGGCGGTGAACTCGGCGCGCTCCTGATCGGCGGCGTCGACCCGGAGGACCTGCCGGACCCGGCGCTGGCCGAGGCGGCGCTGGCCGCCGTCCCGTTCGTGCTCTCGCTGGAGCTGCGCCCGTCCGCGGTCACGGCCCACGCCGACGTGGTGCTGCCGGTGGCCGCGGTCGCCGAGAAGGCCGGTACCTTCCTGGACTGGGAGGGCCGGGTGCGGATGTTCGAGGCCGCGCTCAAGCCGGACCAGCAGATGGGCCGTCACCTGCACCCGGACCTGCGGGTGCTGAACATGCTCGCGGACGCCCTGGGCCACCGGCTGGGTCTGCCCGACGTCCGCGCCGCCCGGCAGGAGCTGGACCGGTTCCTGCCCTGGACGGGTGACCGTCCGGCCGCGCCGGCCGCCCACCCCGGTCTGCTGCCCCGCCCGGCCACCGGCCAGGCGGTCCTGGCCGGCTGGCGGCTGCTGCTCGACCGGGGCTCGCTCCAGCAGGGTGACCCGCACCTGGCCGGCACCCGGCACCCCGCGGTCGCCCGGATCTCGCCGACGACCGCGGCGGAGATCGGTGCCGCGACCGCGCCGGCGCTGCGGCTGACCGGCCCGGCCGGCTCGCTCACGCTGCCGCTGGAGATCAGCAAGGAGATGCCGGACCGTACGGTCTGGATCCCGCTCAACTCCACCCCGGGCGGCGCCCACCGGACGCTCGGCACCACCGTCGGCCACCTGGTCACCATCGCCGCCGCCGAGGCCACCGCGCCGGCCGGGACGGCCGGGCCCGAGGAGGAGGAGAAGTGACTCCGAACCCGCACCCGCTCGCCGGACACGGCCCGGCCGCGCTGGCCGAGCTCGCCGCGAACGAGACGCTCGGCTTCTTCGGCCGGGATCCGTGGTGGCTGGTCCTGCTGAAGGCGGTGTTCTGCTTCGGCTTCCTGGTCGGCACGGTCCTCGTGGCGATCGTCTGGGAGCGCAAGGTGGTGGCCTGGATGCAGCTGCGCATCGGGCCCAACCGGCACGGCCCGTGGGGACTGCTGCAGTCGCTCGCCGACGGCGTGAAGCTGGCGCTCAAGGAAGACCTGGTGGTCAAGGGCGCCGACAAGGCGGTCTACATCCTGGCCCCGATCGTCTGCGCCATCCCGGCGTTCATGGCCTTCGCGGTGATCCCCTTCGGCCCGGCCGGCGACGAGATCTCGATCTTCGGCACCCGGACGCCGATGCAGCTGACCGACTTCCCGGTGGCGCTGCTCTACATCCTGGCCACCGCCTCGGTCGGCATCTACGGCATCGTGCTGGCGGGCTGGTCCTCCGGCTCGACCTACCCGCTGCTCGGCGGGATCCGCTCCTCGGCCCAGATGATCAGCTACGAGATCGCGATGGGCCTGTCCTTCGCGGCGGTCTTCATCTACTCCGGCTCGATGTCCACCTCGGAGATCGTCTCCTCGCAGCAGCCGACCTGGTTCGCGGTGCTGCTGCCGGTGTCGTTCATCGTCTACATCGTCGCGATGGTCGGTGAGACCAACCGCGCGCCGTTCGACCTCCCGGAGGCCGAGGGCGAGCTCGTCGGCGGCTTCAACACCGAGTACTCCTCGCTGAAGTTCGCGATGTTCATGCTGGCCGAGTACGTCAACATGGTCACCGTCTCGGCGGTCGCCTCCACCCTGTTCCTGGGCGGGTGGCGGGCCCCGTGGCCGGTCTCCACGTTCTGGGAGGGCGCCAACCACGGCTGGTGGCCGCTGCTCTGGATCACGCTCAAGATCCAGCTGCTGCTGTTCTTCTTCATCTGGCTGCGCGGCACCCTTCCCCGGTTCCGCTACGACCAGTTCATGAAGCTCGGCTGGAAGGTGCTGATCCCGGTCTCGCTGGCCTGGCTGGTCATGGTGGCGAGCGTCCGGGCCCTGCGCAACGAGGGCTACGGCTTCGGCGAGGTGGTGCTGTACGTCGGCGCCCCGGTCGGCGCGCTGCTGCTGCTTGGTCTGCTGCGGGACGTCCTGAAGCGCAAGCCGGAGCCCGGGTCCGAGGCACCGCACGGGGAGTTCGCCCCGATGGCCGGTGGCTACCCGGTGCCCCCGCTGCCCGGCCAGCAGCTCCCGCCGGTCCCGCGCCGGCGCAGCCGCGCCCCGAAGCAACTGCAGGACGCCCTCAACGGGGCCGACCATTCCGAAGGGAGCTGAACCGAGATGTCGTCCGACCAGAACGCCCGGAACGACCGGCCCGAGCGGGCCGACAAGCCGTCCATCCTCGGACCGGCCGCCGGCTTCGGCGTGACCTTCAAGGCCATGTTCAAGAAGCGGCTCACCGAGCAGTACCCGGAGCAGAAGAAGCCCACCGCTCCGCGTTTCCACGGCCGCCACCAGCTGAACCGGCACCCGGACGGCCTGGAGAAGTGCGTCGGCTGCGAGCTGTGCGCCTGGGCCTGCCCGGCCGACGCGATCTACGTCGAGGGCGCGGACAACCGTGACGACGAGCGCTACTCGCCCGGTGAGCGGTACGGGGCGGTCTACCAGATCAACTACGCCCGCTGCATCCTGTGCGGGCTCTGCATCGAGGCCTGTCCGACCCGCGCGCTCACCATGACCAACGAGTACGAGCTCGCGGACTCCTCCCGCCAGGACCTCATCTTCACCAAGGAGCAGCTGCTGGTCGGCCTCTCCGAGGGCATGGTCGACAGCCCGCACTCGATCTTCCCCGGCGCCGACGAGGGCGCCTACTACCGGGGCGAGATCACCGCGGCGGCGCCGGGCACGGTCCGTCAGGAGTCCACCGAGCGGGAGAAGGAGGCCCGGTCGTGAGCGCCGCCACCTCGCTGAACCTCGCGGCCGTCACGGGCGCGACCTCCACCGGTGAGGCCGTCCAGTTCTGGGTGCTCGCGGTGATCGCCGTCGGCGGCGCGCTCGGGACGCTGCTGATGCGCAAGGCGGTGCACAGCGCGCTCTGCCTGGCCGCCACCATGCTCGCCCTGGCGGTCTGTTACATGGCCCAGGGTGCAGTGTTCCTGGGCGTGGTGCAGATCGTGGTCTACACCGGCGCGATCATGATGCTCTTCCTGTTCGTGGTGATGCTGGTCGGTGTGACCAGCGCGGACTCGCTGAAGGAGCAGCTGAAGGGCCAGCGGTTCGCCGCCGCGCTCTGCGGGCTGGGCTTCGGTGTGCTGATGGTCGCCGGGATCGCCAACGCCAAGCTGGACACCTTCGCCGGTCTCGGCGAGGCCAACGCCGAGGGCAATGTCCAGGGTCTGGCCCGGCTGATCTTCACCAAGTACGTGTGGGCCTTCGAGGTCACCGGGGCGCTGCTGATCACGGCCGCGATCGGGGCCATGGTGCTGACCCACCGCGAGCACGTGAAGGCACCGAAGACCCAGCGCGAGCTGGCCGCCCAGCGGGTCGCCGACAACATCCAGGTCCCGCCGCTGCCCGCGCCCGGCATCTACGCCCGGCACAACGCGGTGGACATCCCGGCGCTGCTGCCGGACGGCTCGATCGCCGAGGACTCGGTGATGGCGACCCTGCGCGAGCGCGGCCAGATCCGGGACGTCAGCCAGGAGATGCTGGCCAGGATGGCCGAGCTGGAGTCCACCACCGCCGACTGGCTGGGCCGCCCGCCGTCCGAGCGCCCGCCGGTGACCGGCCCGCGCAAGGCCCTGGAGCCGGTGGCCGCCAACCACCCGGCGCCGGCGAACCGCCCGGCGTCCGACCACGACGAGGAGGGGGCGGAGTGAATCCGGTCAACTACCTCTATCTCTCCGCCCTGTTGTTCACCATCGGCGCCTCCGGTGTGCTGATCCGGCGGAACGCGATCGTCCTGTTCATGTGCGTCGAGCTGATGCTGAACGCCTCCAACCTGGCGCTGGTCACCTTCGCCCGGATGCACGGGAACCTGGACGGCCAGATCATCGCGTTCTTCACCATGGTGGTGGCGGCGGCCGAGGTCGTGGTGGGCCTCGCGATCATCGTCTCGATCTTCCGGACCAGGCATTCCGCTTCGGTCGACGACAGCAACCTGATGAAGCTGTAGGCGGAGGACCTCGGTGAACTCTCTCATTCCCCTGCTGGTCGCGGCCCCGCTGGCCGGCGCCGCCCTGCTGCTGCTCGGCGGCCGGGCCTTCGACCGCCTGGGCCACTGGCTGGCCACCGCGCTCGCCGCGCTCTCCTTCGGCTTCGGCCTCGCGCTGTTCTCGGACATGCTGGGCCGGGACGCGGAGGACCGCGCACTGACCCAGCACCTGTTCAGCTGGATCCCGGTGAACGGCTTCCAGGCCGACATCTCCTTCCGGCTCGACCAGCTCTCGATGACCTTCGTCCTGCTGATCACCGGCGTCGGCACCCTGATCCACCTCTACTCGGTGGGCTACATGGCGCACGACGAGCGCCGGCGCCGCTTCTTCGCCTATCTGAACCTCTTCCTGGCGGCCATGCTGCTGCTGGTGGTGGCCGACAACTACCTGCTGCTGTACTTCGGCTGGGAGGGCGTGGGTCTCGCCTCCTACCTGCTGATCGGCTTCTGGCAGCACAAGCCGAGCGCCGCCACCGCGGCGAAGAAGGCGTTCATCGTCAACCGGGTCGGCGACATGGGCCTGTCCATCGCGATCATGCTGATGTTCGTCGAGTTCGGCTCCTTCGCCTTCGAGCCGGTGTTCGGCGCGGCCGGCAGCGCGAGCGAGGGCAAGCTGACCGCGATCGGCCTGATGCTGCTGCTCGCCGCCTGCGGCAAGTCCGCGCAGGTGCCGCTGCAGTCCTGGCTCGGGGACGCGATGGAGGGCCCGACCCCGGTCTCCGCGCTGATCCACGCGGCCACCATGGTCACCGCCGGCGTCTACCTGATCACCCGCTCCGGGGCGATCTTCAACCTGGCGCCGGACGCCCAGACCGCGGTGGTGGTGGTCGGCGCGGTCACCCTGCTCTTCGGTGCGATCGTCGGTTGCGCCAAGGACGACATCAAGAAGGCGCTGGCCGGCTCGACCATGTCGCAGATCGGCTACATGATCCTCGCGGCGGGCCTCGGCCCGATCGGCTACGCCTTCGCCATCATGCACCTGGTGACCCACGGCTTCTTCAAGGCCGGGCTCTTCCTCGGTGCCGGGTCGGTCATGCACGGCATGAACGACGAGGTGAACATGCGTCACTACGGCGGCCTGCGGAAGTACATGCCGGTCACCTTCGTCACCTTCGGCCTCGGTTACCTGGCCATCATCGGCTTCCCCGGGCTGTCCGGCTTCTTCTCCAAGGACAAGATCATCGAGGCGGCCTTCGCCAAGGGCGGCACCGAGGGCTGGATCCTCGGCCTGTGCACCCTGGTCGGCGCCGCCGTCACCGCGTTCTACATGACCCGGGTGATGATCCTGACCTTCTTCGGCGAGAAGCGCTGGCAGCCGGACGCCGAGGGCCACGACCCGCACCCGCACGAGTCGCCGAAGACCATGACCGTTCCGATGATCGTGCTGGCCTTCGGCTCGGTCTTCGCCGGCGGGCTGTTCGCCTTCCACGAGTCCTTCCTCACCTGGCTGGAGCCGGTCACCGGGCACGAGGAGGGCAACTCCCCGCTCACCCCGCTGGTGGTCACCCTGCTCACCACCGCCTGCATGCTGGCCGGCGTCGCCATCTCGTACCTGATGTACGGCCGCTCCGCCGTCCCGGTGGTGCCGCCGTACGGCTCCCCGCTCACCCGGGCCGCCCGCCGGGACCTCCTCCAGGACGACTTCAACCACGCCGTCCTGGTCCGGCCCGGTTCGGCGCTGGCCGCGGCGCTGGTCTACTTCGACAGCCGCGGCCTGGACGGTTTCGTCAACGGCCTGGCGGCCACCATCGGCGGCGTCTCCAGCCGGCTGCGGCGGATCCAGAACGGCTACGTCCGCACGTACGCGCTCTCCATGTTCGGCGGCACGCTGGTGCTGGTCGCCACGACTCTCCTGATGAGGTCCGTCTGATGCACCCGGATTACACACATCGTGGGGAGGCCGAGGCATGAGCGTCCTCCTCACCGCCACCTGCGCCGTCCCGGCGGTCGGCGCGGTGGTCACCGCCGCCCTGCCCGCCGGGTCCACCGAGGCGCGGCGGCGGAACACCAAGATCGTGGCGATGGTCTTCTCCGCCGCCACCCTGGCCCTGGCCGGCGCGGTGGCCGCGCGCTTCGACCCGGACGGCGCCCGCTACCAGCTGACCGAGTCCTACAGCTGGATCCGTTCCTTCGGCATCACCTTCGCGCTCGGGGTGGACGGCATCGGCGCCGTCCTCGCCCTGCTCACCGCTGTCCTGGTCCCGGTCGTGCTGCTCGCGTCCTGGCACGACGCGGACCCGGCCGCCGCGCCCCCGGAGGGGTCGTTCGAGAACAGGCGGCGCACCCAGGCGTTCTTCGCCCTGGTGCTGGCGGTGGAGGCGATGGTGATCGTCTCCTTCTACGCCACCGACGTCTTCCTCTTCTACGTCTTCTTCGAAGCCATGCTGATCCCGATGTACTTCCTCATCGGCGGCTTCGGCGACCGGGCGGGCGGCCCCGAGTCCGCCCGCCAGCGCTCCTACGCGGCGGTCAAGTTCCTGCTCTACAACCTGCTCGGCGGCCTGGTCATGCTGGCCGCCGTGATCGGCCTCTACGTCATCGCGCAGGATCAGGGCCTCGGCACCTTCGACCTGCAGACGCTCACCGCGGCGGTCGCCGACGGCCGGCTGCAGATCGGCGGCACCGCGGAGAAGGCGCTGTTCCTCGGCTTCTTCTTCGCCTTCGCGGTCAAGGCCCCGCTCTGGCCGCTGCACACCTGGCTGCCGAACGCGATGGGCGAGGCCACCGCCGGCACCGCGGTGCTGATCACCGCCGTGGTGGACAAGGTCGGCACCTTCGCGATGCTCCGCTTCTGCCTCGGGCTGTTCCCGGACGCCTCGAAGACCTTCGCCCCGGCGATCCTGGTGCTCTCCCTGGTCGGGATCGTCTACGGCGCGCTGCTGGCCATCGGCCAGAAGGACATCAAGCGGCTGGTGGCCTACGCCTCGATCTCGCACTTCGGCTTCATCATCATGGGCATCTTCGCGATGACCAGCCAGGGCCAGAGCGGTGCCACCCTCTACATGGTCAACCACGGCATCTCCACCGCCGCGTGGATGCTGGTGGCCGGCTTCCTGATCTCCCGCCGCGGCTCCCGGCTGATCGCCGACTACGGCGGTGTGCAGAAGGTCGCCCCGGTGCTCGCCGGGACCTTCCTGATCGGCGGGCTGGCGACGCTCTCGCTGCCGGGTCTGGCGCCGTTCGTCAGCGAGTTCCTGGTCCTGGTCGGCACCTTCAGCCGCTACCCCGCGGTCGGCATCGTCGCCACCTTCGGCATCGTGCTCGCCGCGCTGTACGCCCTGCTGCTCTACCAGCGCACCATGACCGGCCCGGTCAAGGAGGAGGTCCGCGGCATGCCGGACCTCAAGGTCCGCGAACTCGCCGTGGTCGCCCCGCTGGTGGCACTGACCGTACTGCTCGGTGTCTACCCGAAGCCGCTCACCGACCTCGTCAACCCGTCGGTGAACGCGACCCTCTCGCAGGTGCACCAGACCGACCCGGCGCCGGCACATCCGGTGTCCGCCGACCACGGGACCGCCCAGGACGGGACCGCCCGCTCAGGAGGTGAGCACAAGTGAGCAGCACCGGATGGCTCGCCGCCGCCGGCGGCAGCACCCAGAGCATCCCCGCGCCGCACATCGAGTACGGCCAGCTGTCGCCGATGCTGGTGGTGTTCGGCGCCGCGGTGGTCGGCATCCTGCTGGAGGCCTTCCTGCCCCGGCGGCTGCGGCACTGGGCCCAGGTGGTCACGGCACTGGTCGGCCTGGCCGGGGCCTTCGTCGCCGTCCTGGTGCTCGCCGCGCAGGGCTACGGCACCACCAAGGTCGAGGCGGTCGCGATGGGCGCGGTCGCCCTGGACGGCCCGACGCTGTTCCTGCAGGGCGTGATCCTGCTGGTCGCGGTGGTCGCGGTGCTGACCTACGCCGAGCGCCGGCTGGAGCCCAAGGCCGGCGGCGAGCCGGCCGATGCCTTCGCCGCCCAGGCCGCCGCCACCCCCGGCGGCGAGCAGGAGCGCAGCGCGATCCGGGCCGGCTTCACCACCAGTGAGGTCTTCCCGCTCACCATGTTCGCGGTCGGCGGCATGCTGCTGTTCCCCGCGGCCAACGACCTGCTGACCATGTTCGTGGCGCTGGAGGTCTTCTCCCTCCCGCTCTACCTGCTCTGCGCGCTGGCCCGGCGCCGCCGGCTGCTCTCCCAGGAGGCGGCGGTCAAGTACTTCCTGCTCGGTGCCTTCGCCTCGGCGTTCTTCCTGTTCGGCACCGCGCTGCTGTACGGCTACGCGGGCACGGTGCGGCTCGGCGAGGTCGCCGAGGTCATCTCCGGGAACGCGCTGCTCACCCCGGCGCTGGTCTCCTCGACCCAGAACGACGCCCTGCTGCTGGTGGGCCTGGCGATGCTGACGGTCGGTCTGCTGTTCAAGGTCGGCGCGGTGCCGTTCCACTCCTGGACCCCGGACGTCTACCAGGGCGCGCCGACCCCGGTCACCGGCTTCATGGCGGCGGCGACCAAGGTGGCCGCGTTCGGCGCGGTGCTGCGGCTGTTCTACGTGGCCTTCCCGGCGCTGCGGCTGGACTGGCGGCCGGTGCTCTGGGGTGTGGCGATCCTCACCATGGTGGTCGGCGCGGTGCTGGCCGTCACCCAGCAGGACGTGAAGCGGCTGCTCGCCTACTCCTCGATCGCGCACGCCGGGTTCATCCTCACCGGTGTGATCGCCAGCAACCGGCAGGGCGTCGGCTCGGTGCTGTTCTACCTGCTGGCCTACTCCTTCGTGACGCTCGGTGCCTTCGCCGTGGTCACCCTGGTGCGGGACTCCAAGGGCGAGGCCACCCACCTGTCCAGCTGGGCCGGCCTCGGCCGGCGCTCCCCGCTGGTCGCGGCGGTGTTCGCGCTCTTCCTGCTGGCCTTCGCGGGCATCCCGCTGACCTCGGGTTTCACCGGCAAGTTCGCGGTCTTCCAGGCCGCGGCAGCAGGCGGCGCCACCCCGCTGGTCATCGTGGGTGTGCTCAGCTCGGCGGTGGCGGCGTTCTTCTACATCAGGGTCATCGTGCTGATGTTCTTCTCCGACCCGCAGCCGGGCGGCCCGACCGTCGCCGTCCCGAGCGCCTTCACGGCGACCGCGATCGGTATCGGCGTGCTGGTCACGATCGGGCTCGGACTGCTGCCGCAGTACTTCCTCGATCTCGCCTCGAAGGCAGTGTTCTTCGTCGGCTGACCGTCCGCCGACGGCCCGGCCGAACGCCCCGGCGGCGGCCCGGTCCGACCGCTCCGACGACCGTCCGGGTCGCGCCCCGCGCGCGGCCCGGACGCTTCGTTCGGGCATCCCCGCTGGCCAGCGGGGACGCCCCGCGCATGACAGAGCCGCACGCCCGTGCAGTGATCCACTCGTGACCGGATACCCTGCCTGTATGGCCAGCGGCGGCACTCAGGGACCGGGCCGCTAGATCGACCAGGGACAGAGGAGTGGTCTTCGTGACCGTCGTGGGACCCTTTGGGCTCAGCGTGCAGGACCGCGATCTGACCCGTGACGTCCAGGCCGGGATGGACGCGGTGGAGATCGCGCTCGCCGAGGCCGTCAAGAGCGACGTCCCCTTCATCACCGTCACCGCCAGCCATCTGATGGCCGCGGGCGGGAAGCGCTTCCGTCCGCTGCTGGTCCTGCTGTCCGCCCAGTTCGGCGACGCCGGGGCGACCGGCGTGATCCCGGCCGCCGTCGTGGTCGAGCTCACCCACCTCGCCACGCTGTACCACGACGACGTCATGGACGAGGCCCCGGTGAGACGCGGCGCCCCCAGTGCCAACTCGCGCTGGGACAACTCGGTCGCCATCCTGACCGGCGACTTCCTCTTCTCCCGTGCCTCCCAGGTGCTGGCCGACCTCGGCCCGGAGGCCGTCCGGCTGCAGGCCGACGCGTTCGAGCGGCTGGTCACCGGCCAGATCCTGGAGACCGCCGGACCGGGCCCGGACGACGACCCGCTCGACCACTACCTGGGTGTACTGGCCGGCAAGACCGGTTCGCTGATCGCCGTCTCCTGCCGGATAGGAGCACTGGCCGCCGGCGCCGAGCCGTGGGTGATCGACATCCTCAGCTCCTTCGGCGAGCGGATCGGCATCGCGTTCCAGCTGGCCGACGACGTGCTCGACATCGCCAGCGACGGGCACGAGTCCGGCAAGACCCCCGGCACCGATCTGCGCGAGGGCATCGAGACCCTGCCGACCCTGCTGCTGCGGCAGATGCCGGCCGATCCGTCCGACCCCTCGGACACCCGGCTGCGGGAGCTGCTCCGCCAGGACCTCGCCGACGACGAGCTGCACGCCGAGGCGCTGCGGCTGCTGCGCCGCCACCCGGCCCTGGAGCACGCCCGCCGGGAGACCCTGCGCCACGCCGAGGAGGCCCGCGCGATGCTGGACCCGCTCCCGGAGGGGCCGGCCAAGGACGCGCTCCAGGCGCTCTGCGACTCGGTGGCCATCCGCACCATGTGACGCCCACGGGCGGGCGGCGCGAATCGCCGACCGGCGTCCCGGCGGCCACCCGGATGGGGGAGACTGACACCCGTCAGCACCGTGTCCGCGCTCCGCCCACCCGGAAGGCCGCCATGCTTCGCGTCGTCATCGCCGAGGACTCCGTACTGCTGCGGGAGGGCCTGACCCGGCTGCTCACCGACCGGGGCCTGGAGGTCGTGGCGGGCGTCGCGGACGGTGACGCGCTGATCAAGACCATCCACGACCTGGCCGCCGCCGACGCGCTGCCCGACGTGGTGGTGTCGGACGTGCGGATGCCCCCCACCCACACCGACGAGGGCCTCCGGGCCTGTGTCACGCTCCGTGGCCGCTATCCGCAGCTCGGTGTGCTGGTGCTTTCCCAGTTCGTCGAGGAGCGCTACGCCTCCGAACTGCTGGCCGGATCCACCCGTGGTGTCGGTTACCTGCTGAAGGACCGGGTCGCCGAGGTGCGCGAGTTCGTGGACGCGGTGGTCCGGGTCGCCGAGGGCGGTACCGCGCTGGACCCGGAGGTCGTCCAGCAGCTGCTCAGCCGCAGCCGCAAGGGCGATGTGCTGGCCGGGCTGACCCCGCGCGAGCGCGAGGTGCTGGGGCTGATGGCGGAGGGCCGGACCAACACCGCGGTGGCCAAGCAGCTGGTGGTCTCGGAGGGCGCGGTGGAGAAGCACGTCAGCAACATCTTCCTCAAGCTCGGCCTGGAACAGAGCCGCGGCGACCACCGACGGGTCCTTGCCGTGCTCACTTATCTGAATTCCTGACCGGCTCGCCGACGGGCTGCTCGCAGCCTGTATTCGTATTCGAACCAAGCTTCCCCGGCCGGGTACGGTTCCGGTCGTCCACGGCGTTGTTTATGGGTGCGGCGGTGATTTTCCGCCGCATCGGGGAGTTCCGTCCAAGGCAATCCTTACCCGCATAGGATGCGAGAGGTGCACCAGGCGGACGGGGCACACGGCTCACGCCCGCGGCTGGTGCCCACGAGGAGGTCCGCGGCAGTGACCAGTCAGGTCGATCAGTCAGAAGCAGTGGACGGCTCGGACGGCGACGAGGGCGGGTCCGGGCCCGGCGGGGGCCGCTCCGGCCCTGCCGCGCCGGTCGGTCCGCAGCACCGTGGCGCCAAACCGATCCGCAGGCTGGACCGGGTGATCATCAGATTCGCCGGTGACTCCGGCGACGGCATGCAGCTCACCGGTGACCGCTTCACCTCGGAGACGGCGTCCTTCGGCAACGACCTCTCCACCCTGCCCAACTTCCCGGCCGAGATCCGCGCTCCCGCCGGAACGCTGCCGGGTGTCTCGTCCTTCCAGCTCCACTTCGCCGACCACGACATCCTGACCCCGGGGGACGCGCCCAACGTCCTGGTGGCGATGAACCCCGCGGCACTCAAGGCCAATCTGCCCGACCTCCCGCGCGGCGCGGAGATCATCGTCAACACCGACGAGTTCACCAAGCGCGCGCTGGCCAAGGTCGGCTACGGCGCGGACCCGCTGGGGGACGGCTCCCTGGAGGGCTACCACCTGCACAAGGTGCCGCTCACCACGCTGACCCTGGAGGCCCTCAAGGAGAGCGGCCTCGCCCGCAAGGACGCCGAGCGGGCGAAGAACATGTTCGCGTTGGGCCTGCTCTCCTGGATGTACCACCGCCCGACCCACGGCACCGAGACGTTCCTGCGCACCAAGTTCGCCAAGAAGCCGCAGATCGCCGAGGCCAACATCAGCGCCTTCCGGGCGGGCTGGAACTTCGGCGAGACCACCGAGACCTTCGCGGTCTCCTACGAGGTGCCGCCGGCCAAGCTGCCGCCGGGCCGCTACCGCAACATCTCCGGCAACCTGGCACTGTCCTACGGCCTGATCGCCGCCTCCCGCCGCTCGGGGCTGCCGCTCTACCTGGGCTCCTACCCGATCACCCCGGCCTCCGACATCCTGCACGAGCTGAGCCGGCACAAGAACTTCGGCGTGCGCACCTTCCAGGCCGAGGACGAGATCGCGGGCATCGGCGCGGCCCTGGGCGCGGCCTTCGGCGGCGCGCTCGGCGTGACCACCACCTCCGGCCCGGGCGTGGCCCTGAAGAGCGAGACGATCGGGCTCGCCGTCTCGCTCGAACTCCCGCTGCTGGTGGTGGACATCCAGCGCGGCGGTCCGTCCACCGGCCTGCCGACCAAGACCGAGCAGGCCGACCTGCTGCAGGCCATGTTCGGGCGCAACGGCGAGGCCCCGGTGCCGATCGTGGCCCCGGCCACCCCGGCCGAGTGCTTCGACGCGGCACTGGAGGCGGCCCGGATCGCGGTCACCTACCGCACCCCGGTCTTCCTGCTCTCGGACGGCTACCTGGCCAACGGCTCGGAGCCCTGGCGGATCCCGAAGGTGGACGAACTGCCGGCCATCGAGCCGGACTTCGCCACCGAGCCGAACCGCGAGGACGGCGCCTTCTGGCCGTACCTGCGCGATCCGCAGACGCTCGCCCGCCCGTGGGCGGTGCCCGGCGTACCCGGTCTGGAGCACCGGATCGGCGGCATCGAGAAGCAGGACGGCACCGGCAACATCTCCTACGACCCGGCCAACCACGACTTCATGGTGCGCACCCGGCAGGCCAAGGTGGACGGCATCGAGGTGCCGGACCTGGAGGTCGACGACCCCTCGGGCGAGGCCCGGGTCCTGGTGCTCGGCTGGGGTTCGACCTACGGCCCGATCACCGCGGCGGTCCGCCGGGTCCGGGCGGACGGCGGCGAGGTCGCCCAGACGCACCTGCGCAACCTCAACCCCTTCCCGGCCAACCTCGGCACGGTGCTGCGGGGTTACGACAAGGTCATCGTCCCCGAGATGAACCTCGGCCAGCTGGCGCTGCTGCTGCGGGCCAGGTACCTGGTGGACGCGCAGTCCTACAACCAGGTGCGCGGCCTGCCGTTCAAGGCGGCGCAGCTGGCGGACGTGCTGTGGGCGGCGATCGGCAACCTGGACGAGGAGGACAACCGATGAGCGAGCAGTTCCCCTCGTTGAAGCTGGTCCCGAAGGCCGACGCGCCGCAGAGCGCCAAGGAGTTCAAGACCGACCAGGAGGTCCGCTGGTGCCCGGGCTGCGGTGACTACGCGATCCTCGCTGCGGTACAGGCCTTCATGCCGGAGCTGGGGATCAGACGGGAGAACACCGTCTTCGTCTCCGGTATCGGCTGCTCCTCCCGTTTCCCGTACTACATGAACACCTATGGAGTGCACTCGATCCACGGCCGGGCCCCGGCGATCGCCACCGGGCTGGCGTCCTCCCGGCGGGACCTCAGCGTCTGGGTGGTGACCGGCGACGGCGACGCGCTGTCGATCGGCGGAAACCATCTGATCCACGCGCTGCGCCGGAATGTGAATCTGAAGATCCTGCTGTTCAACAACCGTATCTACGGGCTGACCAAGGGGCAGTACTCGCCGACGAGCGAGATCGGCAAGATCACCAAGTCCACCCCGATGGGTTCACTGGACGCCCCGTTCAACCCGCTCTCGCTGGCCATCGGCGCGGAGGCCACCTTCGTCGCCCGGACCATCGACTCCGACCGGCAGCACCTCCAGTCGGTGCTGCGGGCGGCGGCCGAGCACGAGGGCACGGCGCTGGTCGAGATCTACCAGAACTGCAACATCTTCAACGACGGTGCCTTCGAGGTGCTCAAGGAGCCCGGCACCCGGGACGAGGCGCTGATCCGGCTGGAGCACGGCGCGCCGATCCGGTTCGGGACCGACCTGGCCCGGGGCGTCTTCCGCGGCGCCGACGGCGAACTGACCGTCGGTGAGGTCACCGCCGACAACGAGTCGGCGGTCCTGGTCCACGACGCGCACGCGGCCGGCCCGGCGACGGCGTTCGCGCTCTCGCGGATCGCCGACGCGGACACCCTGCACCACACCCCGATCGGGGTGCTGCGCGCGGTCCGGCGGCCGGTCTACGACGAACTGATGGCCGACCAGCTGGACACCGCCGTCGCCGACCGGGGCGAGGGGGACCTGGCGGCGCTGCTCGCGGGCGGTGACACCTGGGCGGTCGACTGATCCCGACCGCCCGAAAGGCGGCGCCCCCGGCCGGGAACGGCCGGGGGCGCCGCCTTTCGCGGTGCCGTCAGTGCTGCTGCTCCGCCCATTCCACGAGCTGGACCACGACCCCGTTCGGGTCGGTGACCTGGAACAGCCGCTCCCCCCACGGCTCCTCGCGCAGCGGCATGGTGATCTCCACCCCGGAGGCCCGCAGCCGGGCCTCCTCGGCGGCCACGTCGCCGACCACGAAGGCGAGGATCAGCCCGTCGGCGACCCGGTCGCGGAACCCCTCGGGCAGGACCTCGGTCCCGCGCCGCAGGAAGACCACGTTCACCCCGGCGCTCTCGTGCCCGAGTGACGCGAACCCGTCCGCCGCCATCTGCTCGGCGAACCCGAAGTGCTCCCGCAGGAACGAGGCGGACGCCTCGACGTCCTCGACGGTGAGTGAAACGGCGGAGGAAGTGATCTGCATGTCCGATGGCCCTCTCGTCGACCTTTATCCCGTACGCAGTACACTATACATAGTACGGAGAATGAGGCCACGGTGATGCCCGTCACAGTGGCGGTCGCACTCGAAGCGGGGCGCATCGGAGCGCCCGAAGCGCCCGAAGCACCGGGAGCGTCGGGGGCGCCGAAGCGTCGGAAGGGTCGAGGCGCCGGAGGCGTCCGGAGCTAGGGCGCGCCCCGGTCCAGCCCGGGCAGGGCGTCCTGCTCGACCTCGTGCCGGGCGACCCGCTCGGCCGGGTCCCGGCACTCGGGGCCGAGGCGCAGGATGCGCGACTCCGGGTCGTGCAGCGGTCGGTGGCAGCGGCGGCAGGTGACCCGGGGGCGGACGACCTCGCGGGTGTCGGTGCCCGGCAGCGGGTCGGGGTCGGCGGTGGTCATGGCTCCGACCGTACCGGCGGGCGGCGCGGCTCCGGCGTGAAAGGATCGGTCCATGGCCAGTGACCGCAGCAGTGCCGGGGACCCGGCGCGCACGCTCGCGCTGCTCTGGGGCGTGTCGGCGGAGGAGAAGCCCGGCCGGCGCGGGCCCCGGCAGGCGAAGTCCCCGGCGGAGATCGCCGCCGCCGCGATCGGGATCGCCGACGCCGAGGGGATGGACGCCGTGACCATGCGGCGGGTCGCCCAGGAGCTCGGCGTCTCGGCGATGGCGCTCTACACCTACGTGCCCGGCAAGGCCGAACTCGTCGACCTGATGCTGGACACCGCCTACGCGGACATGCCCCGCACCGTGCCGGCCGGGGACGGCTGGCGGGCCCGGGTCGCCGCCGTCGCCGAGGACAACCGCGCGCTCCACCGGGCTCACCCGTGGACCGCCGTCGTCGCCACCGGCCGCCCGCCGCTGGGGCCGGGCCTGATGGCCAAGTACGAGTACGAGCTGCGCGCCTTCGAGGACTCGGGCCTGTCCGACCTCGATCTGGACGCCGCGCTCACCCATCTGCTCGGCTTCGTCCAGACCTGCGCCCGGGCGGCCGCCGACCAGCGCGCCGCGCGGCAGGAAAGCGCGATGACCGACGCGCAGTGGTGGGAGGCCAACGGCGAGCTGCTCGCCCGGGTCCTCGATCCCGAGCGCTACCCGGTCGCGGCCCGGGTCGGCACCGCCGCCGGCGAGGCGCACGGCGCCGCCCACGACCCCGACCACGCCTACACCTTCGGGCTGGCCCGGGTGCTGGACGGCCTGGCGGCGCTGATCACGAACGGCTAGGGCGCGCGTCGTACTCCTCGCGGGCGCCCTGGACGGCGCACATCCGGTTCTCCACCCAGTGCGCGAGCGCCGACACGAACGTGGCCGCCTCCTCGCCGAGCGGCGTGAGGCTGTAGTCGACCCGGGGCGGGATCACCGGGTGCGCCTCGCGGAGCACGAAGCCGTCCCGTTCCAGGGTCTGCAGGGTCTGCGCGAGCATCTTCTCGCTGACGCCCGCGACCCGGCGGCGCAGCTCGCTGAAGCGGTAGCCGCGCTCCTGCAGGGCGGCCAGCACCAGCACGCCCCAGCGGCTGGTGACGTGCTCCAGCACACCCCGGGAGGGGCACATCCGGTCGTAGACGTCGGGCATCCGGTCGAGCAGCGGCGAGTCCTGAGTCATTACCTCCATGTCAGTACCCTACTTCAAAGTGCGTACTTTCCAGAAGTTAGTGCCGTTCCTAGAGTGAGTGTCGAAGCAACCGCGACATCACGAGGAGCAGGACATGTACGTCGTCACCGGAGCCACCGGACAGCTCGGCCGCCTGGTCGTGGAGGGGCTGCTGGCAGCCGTTCCGGCGAACGAGATCGCGGTGCTGGTGCGGTCCGCCGCCAAGGCCGAGGAGTGGGCGAAGCAGGGCGTGCGCGTCCACGAGGCCGACTACAACCGCCCCGAGACGCTCGCCGGGGTCTTCGCCGCCGGTGACCGGGTGCTGCTCATCTCCGGGAACGAGTTCGGTCGCCGGACGGCCCAGCACGGTGCGGTGATCGACGCGGCGAAGGCCGCCGGGGTCGCGCTGCTCGCGTACACCAGCATTCTGGGCACGGCCACCTTCGGGCTGGCCGACGAGCACCGGGCGACGGAGGAGGTGCTGGTCGGCTCCGGCCTGCCGCACGCCCTGCTGCGCAACGGCTGGTACACCGAGAACTACCTCGGTGACGCCGCCGGCACGGTCGAGCGCGGCGCGGTGGTCGGCAGCGCCGGCGCCGGCCGGGTGGCCACCGCCCCCCGCCGCGACTACGCCGACGCCGCGGTCGCCGTCCTGGTCGGCGAGGGCCACGAGAACAAGGTCTACGAGCTGAGCGGCGACGTCGCCTGGAGCCTGACCGAGCTGGCCGCCGAGCTGGCCCAGGCCTCGGGCCGTCCGGTCGAGCACCGGAACGTCACCCCGGCCGAGCACCGGGAGGTGCTGATCGGCGCGGGCATGCCGGAGGGCTACGCCGATGTGTTCGTGGACGTGGACGCCGGTATCGCGCGCGGCGAGCTGGCCACCGCTCCCGGTGACCTGGCCCGGCTGATCGGCCGCCCGACCGTGCCGCTGGCCACGACCGTCCGGGCCGTCCTGGGCGCCTGATCCCCGGACGCCCGGTCCCGGAGTGACCGGTCCCCGGACGCCCGGTCCCGGCTCCCCGCCACTCCCGGCCCCGCCCGCGACGGTCCGTCGCGGGCGGGGCCGGGGGCATGTCATGACCAAAAACCGCGTACGGAGATGACAGGCGCGCCCGCGCCCGCTACCGTCGGCTCGACACTCGCGTGCGGAGGGCAGACGGTCCATGCCAGACACAACCCAGCAGGAGGCCGGTCGCGGCCTCTGGTGCGGATTCGCCGCCTACGGCATATGGGGGCTCTTCCCGCTGTTCTGGCCGTTGCTGGAGCCCGGCGCCGCCGACGACATCCTGGCCAACCGGATGGTCTGGTCCCTGGTCGCGGTGGTCCTGCTGCTGGTCGCCCAGCGGCACTGGGGCTGGATCCGCCCGCTGCTCCGCCAGCCCCGCCGGCTCGCCATGCTGGGCGCCGCCGCGACGGTGATATCGATCAACTGGGGCGTCTACATCTGGGGCGTCAACACCGGGCACGTGGTGGAGACCAGCCTCGGCTACTTCATCAACCCGCTGGTCACCATCGCCTTCGGCGTGCTGGTGCTCAAGGAGCGGCTGCGCCGGGCCCAGTGGGCGGCGGTCGGCATCGGCGCGCTCGCGGTGGCGGTGCTGGCCGTCGGCTACGGACGGCCGCCGTGGATCGCGCTGACCCTGGCGTTCTCCTTCGCCACCTACGGGCTGCTGAAGAAGAAGGTCGGGCTGAGCGGGCTGGAGAGCCTGGCCGCCGAGAGCGCCTTCATGTTCCCGTTCGCCCTCGGTTACCTGGTGTACCTGGAGGCCGCCGGCCGCGGCACCTTCGGGCACACCGCGGCCGGGGAGTACGGCTGGGGCCACAGCGGACTGCTCATGCTCAGCGGGGTGATCACCGCCGTCCCGCTGCTGCTCTTCGGCACGGCGGCCGTCCGGGTGCCGTTGAGCGTGCTCGGGCTGCTCCAGTACCTGGCGCCGGTGTTCCAGTTCCTGATCGGCATCGCGGTCTTCCACGAGTCGATGCCACCCGCCCGCTGGGCCGGGTTCGCCCTGGTGTGGGCCGCGCTCGTGGTGCTCACCTGGGACGCCCTGCGGCGGGTCCGGGCCGACCGGGCCCGGACCGCCGCCACTGCCGCCGCCGCCACTGCCGCCACCCCTGCCGCCGGAGCGAGCGGGGCCGCCGCGGTGGCCGGGACGGCCGACGCCGTGCCGGTCAGGCCGTGATGTCCCGCGCGGTGAACCGGGACCAGGCCGCCGAGCCGAACACCGCCACATAGGCGGCCTGCAGCCCGAGGTTCTTCAGCACCCCGTCCCACTCCATCGGCGCCCGCAGCAGATCGCCGAAGGTGAGCCAGTGGTGGGTGAAGAGGAACGGCTGGATCGCGTGCAGCTGCGGGAAGCTGTCCAGGATCTGCACCGTGATCACCAGGCCGACCGTCGCCGCCATCGCCGCGATGCCGCTGCCGGTGAGGGTGGAGACGAACAGCCCGATCGCGACCAGCCCGGCCAGCGAAGCCGCCACCACCCCTGCCACCAGGACCGCCCGCAGCAGCGCCGACCCCAGGCCGATGGTCTCACCGGAGATCAGGGTGACATCGCCGACCGGGAACAGCGCCGCCCCGGCGATCACCGCCGCCGTGGCGACGGTGACCGTCGCCGCCAGGCAGAACACCAGCCCGGCGGTGAACTTGGCGGCCAGCAGCCTGGTCCGTCCGGCCGGTGCCACCAGCAGGTAGCGCAGGGTGCCGGTGGCCGCCTCGCCCGCCACCGAGTCCCCGGCGACCACGCCGACCGTCATCGGCAGGAACACCGGCAGCGCCACCGCGAGGGCCGTGAACACCAGGAACAGGCCGTTCTGGGTGACCTGGGCGATGAACGCCGGCCCCTCGCCGCCGCGCGGCCCGTCCGTCTCGATCCGGACCACCACGCCGATCAGGATCGGCAGCAGGGCCAGGATCCCCAGCAGCACCATGGTCCGCAGCCGGCGGAAGGTCAGCACCAGCTCGTTGCGGAACAGCGCCAGGAACCCGGCCGCCGTCTGCGGGCGCCGTCCGGTCGCCGCCGCGACCGCCGGCACCGCCCCGGTCGCCGCCGCCTCAGCCCGCGACATCGAAGCCCTCCCCGGTCAGCGCCACGAAGGCGTCCTCCAATGTGCCCCGCTCCACGCCGAAGCCGTGGACCCGGACCTCTGCCGCGACCAGCGCCGCGCACAGCCCGGGCAGCGCGTCCTCGGCGAGCGCGCCCAGCTCGCCGTCCACCCGGTTCTCGGCGATCCGGAGCTCGGTGACCTTGTGCGCGAGCAGCACCTCGCCCGCCCGGTGGGTGTCGGGCGTCCGCACCACCAGCCGGCCCCGGGCCCGGGCGGCCAGCTCGGCGACGGTGCCCTGCACCAGCAGCCGGCCGCGCGACATCACGGCGGCATGGGTGCACACCTGCTCGATCTCGTCCAGCAGGTGCGAGGAGAGGAAGACCGTGGTGCCCTCGGCCGCGACCTCGCGGATCAGGGCCCGGATCTCCCGCATGCCCTGCGGGTCCAGGCCGTTGGTGGGCTCGTCCAGGACGAGCAGCTCGCGCGGCTGGAGCAGTGCCGAGGCCAGGCCGAGCCGCTGCTTCATGCCCAGCGAGTAGGCGCGGGCCTTCTTGCCGGCCGCGGCGGTCAGACCCACCCGGTCCAGGGCCTCGGCGACCCGCCGCTGCCGGGTCCGCGGGTCGGCGGTCGGGTCGGCGGCGTCGAACCGGGCCAGGTTGTCCCGGCCGGGGAGGAAGCCGTACAGCGCGGGCCCCTCGATCAGCGCGCCGACCCGGGGCAGCACCGAGGACACCGACTGCGGCATCGGCTCGCCGAGCACCGAGGCGACCCCGGAGGTCGGGGCGATGAGCCCCATCAGCATCCGGATCGTGGTGGTCTTGCCGGAGCCGTTCGGCCCGAGGAAGCCGAAGACCGAGCCCCGGGGCACGCTCAGGTCCAGCCCGTCCACGGCGAGCTGGCCGCCGCGGAACCGCTTGGTCAGGCCCCGGGTGCTGATCACGTCGTCGGACCGGTGGGAGGTCGAAGCGGCACGGGGGGGGGGGGGGGGGGCCCCCCCCCGCCCCCCCCCCCCCGCCCGGGCCGGCCCCCCCCCCCCCGGCCCCCGCCCCCCCCCGCCCCCCCCCCCCCCGGCCCCCCCCCCCCGGGGCCCCCCCCCCCGCCCCCCCCCCCC